>NZ_JAGGKL010000011.1 GCF_017873625.1 Methanobacterium petrolearium
ACTAAAAACTTTTATAAGACTAATCAAAAACACAAAAACTTTAAAATTCTCATTTTTGGAAAAAAACTACATCACTAGAAAAACAGACAGTGTCGGGGTAATAAAAGAAATTTACAATGAAAGTTCGGGGATTTACACTAATCTGACAGATGCCATTCCGGTTAATGGTGCAACAGTAACCATAAAAAATCCCGCTGATGACTCAGTAATTGTTACTGGAACCACCAACACCAAGGGAGAATATGATATCTATTTCTCATCAGCGCTGACCCAGTTCAAGGTGGAAATAGCCTACTCAACATACAAGACCTATCTGGAAAATGTAACACCAACTGGTACACCCATACCAGAATATCAACTGAACCATACTTTCATGCCAGACATTGCCATGTTATTTTCAGATTCTGAAAGAGCAATGGCAATAAAGAGTCTAAATAATCGTAGATTGATCTGTTTAGATATATGGTATGGTTCTTCAGAAAATGACTGGATCATGGAGTACGTGAACTTTGCCTACATAGATATGGCTATGCCCGGATCAGGATGGGGTGACTCATGGTATGGTGAACTACTGCAGAGTCCTGCCAATGCCAACTACATGATCTCCCATGCCCATGGATATCCCTGTGATACTGACACAGATTCTTATGGTGGGGATGGACTGCATATGGTAGGTGGTCATGACACCAGCGATACTGAAAATTCCTTGGAAAACACTTACCTGGGTTCTTACTATAGTTTAGCCACTGGAACTGCTGTACAAACAAACTTGCAGTACATGGTGGAGTATATCTATTACCTACTTGGAGAAACAGCCATTAACCCTACCCATAATGGAAACGGCCCATTGATAGAGACACCTAGCTGGGGCATATATCATCCAGACTATCCCACCAAAACAATGTCTGCTGTCCCGACCCAGGAACAGATAAAAACATGGATAGAATCTAATCAGGGATATACAGATTATGGTAGTTTAAAATGGATGGAAGAGGATTACAACTACTGGTCAGCAACATCAAGAGATACATTATACCAAGAATTCGAAAACTGGTACGATAACAATAAAGCCAGTATTACTGGTCCATATATAGTAATCGTCAGTTACGGTCCTGGTGGTGAAACCATAGATGCCCTGATAAGAAAATATGAAAGTCAGGGTAGAGCGGTTTTAAACCTGTTTCAGAGTGAACAAACCCCTGCTACCAGTGTTTTACTGGAAGAACTGGTGATTGGGATTGGTGGTAATGGACCCCTGGAAAGGGGAGTTTCGGCAATCACATCACTCTACAGTTTTTCACTAAACTATGCAAACTTCACAAATGGAAACGGAGCCCTAAGTGAACTGGAAGCCATTAATCTGGCAGTAATCAAAGGGATCCAGTTATACGAGGAGAGCAGTTTAACCAGTCCACTGGGTGCTCAGGCAGAATGGACCTATGCTGTAACATACCCTTACTTTGAAGGAGTTTTCAGTCCCATTGTAATATCTTACAATGATGAAAATGGAGTGGAACATCCCCTGGATGCAGGAGTGCAAAAATTAGTCACCATGACTAACATGTGGGCCAAACTCAAGGAATTACCCAATACTGAGAAGAAAATAGCCATAATACTCTACAATTATCCACCAGGAAAGGCAGAAATGGGAGCATCCTACTTGAATGTTTTCCAGAGTGTGCATGACCTTCTGGTGAAACTGAAGGATGCCGGTTATGATATTGGAACTGAAAAAATACCCACTGCCAGTGAACTCTTCACACAGGTGGCTGAATTTGGAAATAAGGGTAGTTGGGCACAACAACTTCTAGATCAGTATGTACAAGACAACCTGGAATCACTACAACTCAACGGGCAACTGGTTAATCCAACCATTTACCTAACCTGGTTCAACCAGTTACCAGTAGCTTTACAACAGCAAGTTATAGAAAAATGGGGTGATGCCCTGGGTGATATTATGGTTTCTTCTGAATCGATAGTAATTCCAGGTATAATGTTAGGCAACGTGTTTATCACGGTACAGCCCAGCAGAGGATGGGAAGAAGTAGAGGACTACCATGACTCCTATCTACCACCGCACCATCAGTACATAGCATTCTATAAATGGCTGGAAGAAGTTTTTGGAGCCAATGCCATGATACACATGGGGACCCACGGCACTCTGGAGTGGTTACCAGGAAGGAACATTGGCTTGCAAGAAGATGACTGGCCATTCCAGTTATCTAACATACCAAACATTAACCCCTACATAGTATCCAACCCAGGGGAAGGTTTAGTCGCAAAAGACAGGGCTAATGCACTTATAATAGACCACATGACACCAGCAATGGTAAGGTCCAATTTGTATGGTGACTTGGTGGTTATGCATGATCTGATACACCAGTACCAGAATGCGTTGAACCTGGGCAATAACCAGATTCTATCTGCACTGAAAACACAGATAACAGCAAAATCAAATGAATTAGGCCTTCAAAACCAGCAAAGTGGACAAAACTTTACAGAATGGTTGGAAAAAATTCATCTGCAGTTACACGAAATTGAAAACGACGTCATACCCCTTGGTTTACACAGTTTGGGCCAGGTTTTAACTGGTGATGAACTGGTGGAAGAAATATTCACCATAGCTTCATCCATGACCCACATAATGGATCATATGAAAACTCTGCTTTACCCAGCAATAACAGTGAACTACTATGATATGCAGCAAGACACTCAGTATGAGGATGAACTGGATGCCATAGATACTCAAGTCAGAGCCTACATATCAAGAATAGCAAATGGTGAGGATCCAAGTAATATGGGCATTACCAACGCAGATCTACTGGCTGATCTTGAGTACTGTAAGGAGACCATCAACAAAATCAGGGACAATCAGGAATGGGAAAATCTCCTAAACGCTCTTAACGGAGGATTTGTCACATCTGGATTAGGAGCTGACCCTGCCTATGCAGATGTTCTACCCACAGGTGTTAACTTCTACGGTGCCAACCCCAAGAAAATGCCTACAGAAGCTGCATGGAACACTGCCAAGGAAATAGTAGACCAACTGTTAACAAACTACTACTTGGAGCATGGCAAATTCCCGGAAACCATCGGAATGGTCATGTGGGGAACTGAACTACTCAGAACCGATGCAATATCCATAGCAGAGTTTCTGTACCTTTTAGGTGTCCAACCAGTGTGGAGTGATAATAAAGATGTACAACCAGTACCTCAACTGATTCCACTGGAGAATTTGACCATTACCATTGATGGTGTCACCTTTAAAAGACCAAGAATTGATGTATTCACCACAGCAGTCACTGGAAATGAGATATGGATAAATCTCATGAACAATGCAGTTAAAGTAGCTGCAGAAGCACCAGAAGAAACTGAGGAGGAAAATTACGTCAAAAAACATTTCTCTGAAAATGACTCATTGGATCGTGTCTTTGGTCTTAGAGGGCTGGTTTTAGAGGGAACGGGGGTCTGTGACCTGGTACCTAACACCAGTAAATGGGATACCAGTGATGAATTGGCCAGTGTCTATCTATCCAGGGTTTCATATGCATGGAGATCAACAGAAGACGGAGTCCAGATCAGTCAAAACAGAAACACCTTCCAGTACCTTCTGGGTAACATGGACATGGTAACTCAAACTATTGACAGCACCTGGAGATTACTGGACACTGATGACTACTATGACTGGTTCGGTGGAATGTACTTAGCATCCCAGAACATGGGTGCAAATCCTGATGCAATACTGGCAGATATCCGTAACAAAAACAATGTGATAACCAGAACTGCACAGCAAGAGGTGGAACTGGAGATAAGATCCCAGCTTTTAAACCCCACCTACCAGGACTCACTACTGAGCACGGCCAGTGGTTGGATGGAATATGCCTCCCGTTATGAGAACCTGTTTGGAATGCAAGCCACCACTGGATGCGTATCCAATGAGATGTGGACTCTGGCAGCCCAAAATCTCTTAAATGACAGATTCAATGTAAACTCGGACTATCATGCCTATGCCGCTCAGAGTATGTTGGGATGGGTTGTTGAAGCTTCCAGAAGAGGTATGTGGCAAGCAGATGCACAGTTACTATCTGATCTAAAAGATAAGTACATGCAGATTGCTACAGAATATGGAGTGTGCTGCTGCCACCACACCTGCGGAAACCTAGCATTCAACCAGTACATGATTACAGGTTCATCTCTGAGCACAGCACAATTACAACAGTTTGCTGATGTTTTACAGGGCGCAACCGGGGAATTAGTCACTGTGGGAATTAAGGGAAGTACAGGACAAACTGGTCAGAGTACAGATCAAAGCAGTATTACTGGTCAGACCAGTAGTGGAAGTTCATCCTCTGCTAGTGTTTCTCCAGGAGATGTTGGTGCATCTCAGGAAGTTTCAGCATCTGGAGAACAAACCGGTACCACTGGAGAAGGCACTGCTTATGAAGTCTCACAGGCAGGTCAACAGTCTTCAGACCAGTCTAGCATGCCTGTAGTAGCCATTGTTGGAGTGATAATATTAGTAGGTTTGGTAGGTGTTGGATACTTCCGAAGTAGCATACGGGAATTCTTCAAAAGATAGGAATTTTCCCCTAATTTCTTTTTTTTGGGAATTTTTATTTATTTTTTAAAGACAAAAAACTTAAAAACCTATTAAAATTTTGATTAAGGTTTTTTTTAAATTGTGATGTCACTTTTTTCTACTTGAATCTTAAACAATAAATAAAATTTACTTTAATTGTTATCAATTAAAATGAAATATTTATATAATACAATCCACCTTACCTTTTTTAAAGTGTAGTTGAATCTAATCAATTATGCTTAGAAAAAAACAAAGGAGGTGAAAATATAAGAAAACAAGCGATTTTACTAGTAACGACAATTGTTTTCGCACTGCTCCTGTGTGGAGCGGTATCAGCAGAAGATTCACAGGGGGGTGATGGTAATAATTCAAGTGACTTACCCAGGATTGCCATTGTAACTAGTTATACCAATAACGTGATTACAGTAAACAATTTATCAACAGATCCAGAGATTTCCAGTAAAGTTAATGTAACAGCTTATCCGGGTCGTTCAGTTGATAATTTAACCTATGATAGTTATGATTTGAGCAATCATGATGTAATAGTCTTAGAAGCTCTTATAGCGTCAGTTGTGGATACTGTGACACCCACAGTACTGGAAGCCAGAAACAATGGAGCTTATGTTATTGCCATTGGAAATTCTACTGCAGCTTATAATCTACATAATGTGGACCTTCAAGACCCGCAGTATTCAAATATATCCGAATATTTCCAGTATCCTTCGTCAGCAAACTTCAAACAGCTTTTACTGCTTTTAGGAGTTAAATTCTGTAATTGTACTGCTGATGTACAACCCCCAGTGTCAAGACCCCTTTATGGGATATACCATCCGGATGCAACAGAGATTTACAGTAATTTAACAGATTACCTTAATTGGTACAGTACAACTAGTCAGTATAATCCTTCTAATCCAACAGTAGGGATTGTAACAGGTTCTAAATACACAGATATGTCAAGAGATTCTCCTTTAATCGATGCACTGATCCGATCATTCGAATCAAAAAATGTCAATGTTGTTGCAGCTACCTATACCTCGACTAATCCTAATATAGGATTTTTCATGAAAGATGGAGTGTCATTTGTGGATGCCCTGGTAGTCATAGCAAGGGGAGCTACATTAAACTCCAAAAACCAGTCTGCAGGTATAGAAGATCTGAAAAAATTAAACGTACCAGTGATTAACGGGATCAGATTATTCACATCCACTGTCACTGCTTGGGAAGAAAGTCCCTACGGGGTTCCTACAAATGAACTGTGTTATGTAACCTATGCAGAAACAGATGGTATAATTGAACCTATTGTCATCAGTGGAAAGGAAATCAACCCTGAAACTGGACTACAATACAATAAACCAATTGATTATCAGATTGCATGGTTGACTGAAAGAACCATTTCCTGGATGAATCTCCACAGAATGGATAACTGGGAAAAGAAAATAGTAATCACATATTACAGTGAAGGCGGAGGAAAGGCTAATGTTGGTGCAGATATTGACTACTATTTGGACACACCAGCCAGTCTTGCCAAACTCCTGGCAGCACTCAAAGAAAGAGGATACAACGTTGGAACTGATCCACTACCTGATACAACTGAACTTGCTAACTTAATGACACAAGTAGGAAGTAACATCGGGACCTGGGCTCCAGGAGAACTGGAAAACCGGGTTCAAAGTGGTAATGTAATACTCATACCCGAAACTTTATACTTGCAATGGTTCAGTGAGTTAGCTGCTGATAAACAGGCAGAGATGATAGAACAGTGGGGACTTGCACCGGGAGAACTCATGGTTTATGAGAATGAAACTGGAAAGTACATTGTCATCCCTAAGATCCAGTACGGTAACATTTTATTGGTACCAGAACCAGTATGGGGATGGCTCCAAGATAATTCTACCCTTTATAACACTGGAACTCTCCCACCCACTCATGACTGCCTGGCATTCTACTTCTGGATGAATAGAGTATACGGTGCAGATGCCATATTCTCCATATTCAGTATAGTAGAGCTGATGCCCGGTAAACAGGTTGGTTTATCTGCACATGATTGGGGTGCCATCCTACTCCAGGATATGCCCATAATCCACGTACTGCCTATGGACGCCACAGGACAATTTGACAGACGACGAGCTAACATGCTTATTGTCGACTTTTTAACCCCTATAATCGTTCCATCTGGTTTGTACGGAGAGTTAGCAGATTTGGATCAGGACATAAATCTTTACAACTCAGCAACTGATTCAGCATTAAAAAGTGGATATAAAGATGATATCATAGAGAAATGCGAAAATTTAGGTCTTGATCAAGATTTAAACGTAAATCTAGATAGCATTGCCAATGACACTTCTTTATTTGAATCATTTTTAGGTTCGCTGAAAAGTTACCTGCAGCAGTTAAAAACAACTTACATGCCCTATGGTTCCCACACACTCGGTGAAACACCCAATGCTACCAATCCTTTAAACGGCACAGCTTTAGTGGCCATGATCGAGGCCATGTTAGGTGATGACTTTAAAGGTGAAGTGGCCCTGATAAATCCAACAGAAGGACTCACCACACAACTTTTGAGTGAAGTTCTCATCAACAATCTTACTCCGGAAGCTGCTCAGAACTTGGTTCTGGGAACAGTGTCCAGTGATGTTACTACCTACTTGAACCTGGCATTGGACTATGCCAGCAGGATAGCAGACTGTAGCTGTGAGATAACCGGAATTTTGGATGCTCTGGAAGGTAAATACATCCCACCAGGCCCCAACGGAGATCCGGTAAGAAATCCAGATGCTTTACCCACAGGAAGAGATCTTCATACTTTTGATTCAAGGATAATACCCACTAAACAGGCACAAGATGATGCTAAAGTTTTGGTAGATCAGTTACTGGCTGATCAACTCCAAAAAAATGGAAGTTACCCTCAGAAGGTGGCATTCGTGCTCTGGTCTGTTGAGACATCTCGACATCAGGGTATAATGGAGTCTGAAATATTCTATCTGCTGGGAGTAAAACCAGTAAGGGATTCAAGAGGTAGAGTTAAGGATGTTGAACTCATAGATTCTGCTGAACTAGGAAGACCTCGAATTGACGTGGTGATCACAGTCTCTGGATTATACCGTGATATGTATTCTAATGTGGTACAACTATTAGACAAAGCAATTCGCTTAGCTGCTCAGGCCAATGATACAGAATACTCTAACTATGTCAAAGAACACTCCGAAGCAATATACCAGTCACTTCTCAGTGAAGGTTACAGTGAAGATGAAGCCCAAAGTCTTTCAATGTCCAGGATATTCTGTGAACCACCCGGTGCATACTCACCCGGAATTCAGGAAGTGATACCTGCCAGTGAAACATGGAATAGTACTGATGAGGTGGCAGATTTTTACCTGGAAAGAATGAGTTATGTATATGGAAATGACATGTGGGGTGAACATTCAAGCAGCTTGTTCCAAAAAGTCCTTAATGGAGTGGAAGTATGCGAATTTAGCCGTTCTTCGAATGTGTATGGTGTTTTGGACCATCCAATGGTTGCTGCATATTTCGGAGGAATGGGTATGGCCATTGAAAGAGTTTCTGGAACTTATCCTGAGATGTACATCAACAACTTAAGAGAATCCGGTGACTATAAAGTCCAGACTTTGAGTCAGTTCTTCTATCAAGACCTTCGTACCAGGTATCTGAATCCTAAATGGATCACTGGTATGATGGAACATGGTCAGGATGGAACCCGATATATGGATACGTTCGTTGAAGATGTATGGATGTGGCAGACCACAACACCAGGTCTGGTCACTGAAGACACATGGGACAGTATTTATGAGACTTATATTCTGGATAAGAATAATCTTGGTCTAAAAGACTACTTCAACACCCACAACCCCTATGCCAAACAATCCATCCTTGCAAGGATGGTGGAAACCATAAGAAAAGGTTCATGGAACCCTTCATCACAAGTGAAAACTGCTCTCATCAATGAATTCATTGAGAGTGTGAATGAATATGGTGTAACTTGCTGCCATCACACTTGTGGAAATTTGGTATTGAACCAGATGATGGTTACAGGTTCAACTTTGAGCGCAGAACAGCTTCAGCAGTATGCTGCAGCTTTTGCAAGTGTAACTGGTCAGAGTTTGAAACTGGGAACACCTGGATCCACACCCCAATCTAGTGCCTCACAGGCAACTGGAGGGGTCTCATCTTCAGTTGGTGCTTCATCAAGTATTGAAGCTGCTACTGAGAGTGGATCTACTACTTCATCTGCATCAGAACCAGTATCAGATTCAGCTGGTTCTGAAGGGTCTTCCAAGTCCTATGAAGTATCAGAAGCAAATCAACAGTCTTCAGGTCAGTCCAGCATGCCTGTAGTAGCCATTGTTGGAGTGATAATATTAGTAGGTCTGGTAGGTGTTGGATACTTCCGAAGCAGTATCCTGAGATTCTTCAAAAAATAAATTTAATTCCCCCCTTTTCTTTTTTTTAGGGATGTTTTATTCTTCTAAATTATTATCACAAAATATTTATATTCAAGTTTATTTTAAATAATCTAAATAACACTTGAATGTATTGTTTAAGAGGTGATAATAAACTACAAAAAATAAATTAATATTTATATGGCAATTATTATTCTATTTTAAGTTCCTTTAACTATTTTAAGGTAAAAATAAAATGGTTTTAATTAAAATTAGGTAAGAAATTGCACTTGAGCTCGATATCTTATTACTTCTTGCAAGAAAACTGAAGATATTGTAATAAATCAACAGGTTGTATTATCTATCACTGGGATTTTTACTAAAAAGTAATAATACTTAATAAATCGAAAATATTATAAGCTATTTAATCAAAGTTTAGTTTGGCTAACCGTGATGGTGGGTGATTAACATGATGGAACTACTATGGAAACTGGGAATACTCTCAGTAGTAATGGTTTTCGGTATAAAAATTGGACTGGCAATGGGATTCGCAGGTCTTTCAAAGAAAGTGGCGGCAGCAATAATTTTAGGTTATGGAGGCGGCATCCTGCTACTTACATTCATTGCAAGTCCTTTTGTTGAGCAACTCCAGGGATTTGTTTATGGTTACAGTTCTATTTTAGGAATTGCAATGGGTGCAATAATCTTATACGCAGGATTCCACACCCTTAAAGAATGGAAAATTAACCAAAATAATAGTATCTCGAAAACATGTATGGCTATGATTGCACCCTGTCCTTGCTGTTTTGGAGCAGCAGTTGCAGCGATCATTATCGCCGCGCCCTATGTAGGTGCTTCTGCCTTTGCTATTGGGGAATATGCTGCTGTTTTTCTCATAGTTGTCATGGGGATATGTTATCTAACATCAGGATTGATTGGACGCGCATTAAACAAGCCTTATCCCGTTTTGTTGGGCAATTTTATGATGTTTGCAGGATTTTACTTTTTAATATCAGCCATAGTAATCCCTAATATTAGCACGGTTTTAAGCGAGGAAATGAGTCCTATAGACATTCCAGATATTTGGACTTTTGTTTATGCAATTATAACTGTGATTGTACTAGCAGTGGCAGGTTATTACATATCCCGTAATAGAAGCCCCTTTTTGAAACAATCATCAAAGACCAGTGAAAAGTAGTAATAATACCAATTAGATAAAAAAATTTAAAAATAACGATCTAAACTCATTAAACTGAGTTTGAACCAAAATAATTCAAGAAAATTAACAAGTGATAGTTATGGTAGCGGTTCCAGGCAGTGAAATGTTAAGTTCAATTTTGCATGTTATATCACAAAGCCTCCTTATACCAGTTATTGTGGGGCTTTTGGCCTTTATGATTTATGCCATTATAAGTTTCGGTGGCTTAATATCTGAATATACAGGTAGAATAAGGATAAGTACAGACACAATGGAAAAGATCATCAGTGATTTTGCTAAAAAAGGCACGCCTGATGGAATTAAAGAAGTAATGGAAGCCAGTGATCTTCCTTCTACTTACAAAAACATAGTCATTAAAATTGCATCACACCCTGAATTGGGTAGTAAATCACGGGAAGCCCTCGCCCGCAAACTCATTGAAAAGGAAGAAGGCATAGCAGCCAAAAGTCTAGAAAAAACGGATATGGTGACTCGATTAGGTCCCACAGTAGGTTTGATGGGTACATTAATTCCTATGGGTCCTGGTTTAGCAGCATTAGGTTCTGGAGACATTAATACCCTTGCCAATGCAATTATAATAGCTTTTGACACAACAGTTGTTGGTTTAGCTGCGGGAGCAATAGCTTATGTGATATCTAAAGTTAGAAGAAGGTGGTATGAAGAATATCTCTCTAATTTGGATGCCCTCTGCGAAGCTGCACTGGAGGTGATGGATCATGGTAAGGCGCAAGCGCCGTATGTTGGATGATCAGGGTGAAGATCCCACAGCAGGAACTTCTAACTTGGTGGATGCCATGTTGGTACTGTCAGTTGGATTCCTGATATTTCTGGTCATGTCATGGAACATGCAAAGCGTAGTTTTTGCCGATATGACTCAGGAAGAACGTGAACAGACCATGGAAGCCATGAAAGATGTGGCTGAGATCCAGCAGGGCAGTGAACTCAATGAAACACCTCAAACAGAGTCAGGATCAGGACAAGGATATGCTAAGAAGGGAACAGTGTATCAGGACCCTACAACTGGAAAACTGATAATGGTGGAGGGTTGACGTTTGGGTGGGTTTGGATCCCACCACAAATGTTTTTTTCTTATTATAGTTCTTATTATTCTAAACTAAATTATGTCAGAGCAACGGATAATACTTTTTAATCTCGTAATCAGTCACTTGTCGGTTGAATTCATCACATTCTGCTTTTTTAAGGGTTATAAACCTTTCAAATGAGTGTGGCCCCAACGTTTCCATCATTAATTCTGATTCTTCAGAATATTTGATAGCTTCCTGTAAAGTGGAGGGTAAAGTTAAAATTCCTTTCATAACTCGTTCTTCTTCACTTAAACCGTACAAGTTCAGTTCCATGGGATCTGGCACTTCACATTTTTCTTTGATTCCACTCAATCCTGCCATTAGCATAACTGCCAGCTGCAGGTATGGGTTGCCTGAAGGGTCAGGGCAGCGTACTTCAATGCGAGTGGCTTCTTCTCGGCCTGGTTGATAATGGGGAACTCTCACCAGGGCTGAACGGTTACTGCGTGACCAGGCAATATATACCGGAGCTTCATATCCAGGTATCAGTCGTTTATAAGAGTTAATCCAGGGGTTAAGAATGGATGTTATTTCTTTTGAATATTTAAGAATTCCTCCCAGGTAAGCACGGGCATGTTCAGAAAGATTGTAAGGGTCATCACAGTCAAAGAAAACATTCTTATCTTTCTTAAAAAGGGATTGGTGGGTGTGCATCCCAGAGCCGTACTCATTGTTTAAGGGTTTTGGCATGAAAGTGGCGTAAACTCCGTGCATGGTGGCAATTTCCTTAACAGTCAGTCGGTATGTGACCATATTATCAGCCATCTTCAATGCATCATCGTAGCGCATGTCAATTTCATGCTGGGAAACTGCGGCTTCATGATGTGAATATTCCACTTTTATCCCAATCTTCTTAAGAGCCAGTACGGTATCTCTTCTCAGGTTTGAAGCAAGATCTCGTGGTGTTAGGTCAAAATAGCCACCATTATCCAGTGGAATGGCTTTTTGGTGTGATTTGAAATAAAAATATTCAAGTTCTGGCCCAACATAAAAATGGTCAAAACCCATGTTGGTCATTTTTTTAATGGCTCTTTTTAAAACATAGCGGGGATCCCCTTCATAGGGTTGGCCATTGGGTCGTAATATGTCGCAAATCATTCTGGCCACGGATTTTTCCTGAGGTCTCCAGGGTAAAAGTGTGAATGTCTCTGGATCAGGCATTGCAATCATATCCGATTCTTCAATGTCCTGAAAACCAGTGATACTGGATCCATCAAAACCCATCCCGCGGTCTAATGCGTTTTCAAGTTCTTCATTGGTAATTGCGAAGCTTTTCAAAATACCGTTAAGGTCAGTGAACCATAAACGGATGAATTCAACATCTTTATCATGGACCTGTTCTACTATCTCATCTTTAGCTGACATATTAGTCCCTCTCTATTTTTAAAACGCCTATATAATAATTAAGTTATTTTACATATTAATATAGGATTATAAGATTATTTATTTTAATTAACATTTAATAGTCTATTTGCATCATTATGTTTTTAGCTTTTTCATTCAAAAATGATCATTTATTTAATGTGATAATATGTTTTGATAGAGAAAAAAAGAACAGGTAATTTTAAGAAAATATCAGATGATTAATGTAATCATAGTAACTGAAATTAATGTGATTTAATAGATCAAGGAATAGTTGCTTTAGTAAATAATGATTTATAATATAACGTTTATCCATGGTGGTTTTATGATAATACCAGTTTTAGACATAAAAGATGGATTAGCTGTTTCCGGGAAATCTGGAAATAGGGAAGAATACCAACCATTAAAAACTGTTTTCCATTCTTCTTCGGATCCTTTGAAAATTTCCAAATCCCTGAAAAAAGCAGGTGCATCGAAGGTATACGTCGCTGATCTGGATGCCATTGAAGGCATAGGATCAAACCGGGATATGGTTGGGGAAATTAATCGGTTCCTTCCGGTAATGCTGGACTGTGGAGCCAGTGATCTGGATTCAGTTTCTGAAGCTCTTCAAGTAGCCAATAATGTGATAGTGGCCACAGAAACCTTAAAAAATCTTGCAGATCTTGATGAAATCTTTTTTAAGGTTAACAGAGAGCAAGTTACCATAAGCATTGATGTTTTGAATAATAAAATCCTCAGTAAACACCTTGAACTTGATTTTAAAATACTGAAGGATTGTTTAGAAAAATTAAAACCATCAATGGTGATCATTTTAGATATTTCCAATGTGGGAACAGAATCTGGAATCAACTGGCAGTTAATGGATTATTTTAACGGACTGGAAAGTTCCCTTATTTTAGGAGGGGGCATCACCAGGGAGGACCTGCCAAAATTATCCATGTATGGTGTGGATAATGTGTTGGTTGGCACCGCACTTCATCAGGGGAAGATAGAACCTAATTTTTGAATTTCTTGAAAAACCTCTCCTTTTTGGGGTATAATGTTAAATTAAAGTTTGTAACCTGTAACCTGGCATTCAAGTTACAAAAACACTCTTTTTTGGAGTATAGTGTTAAATTAAAGTGTAATGTTAAAATATGCTAAAATTGAGTGTCCGACTTTGTTTAATTTTTGATTTGTAAAGTCTAATCCTCAACCTTATTAATCAATCTAACCCAAGTTATGTTATGTCTAAATTTTTGATTCTGGGACCAGTAACTCATGACACCATCATGAAAAGTGGTTCAACATGTCATGGGATAGGAGGGCCTGTTTATTACCAATCAAATGTATTATCTACCCTTAAATCGGACGTTACGGCTGTTATAACACTTGGAAGGGATGGTAATGATTTAATTGATTATTTTCCTCCAGATATGGAGTTAGTAACAATCTGGAAGGATGAAACCATGGAATTTGAAAACTTTTACCCGGATTCGAATCCCAATCACCGGGTTCAAAGAGCGCATATACCTTTAAATTCCATTAAAGTTTCCCATATCTCCAATATAGATATGGATGCATTTGACGCTGCGCTGGTTTCACCCCTTTCACCCGGGGATATTCCCTCCCAAACATTAAAATACATTTCTCAACAGGGATTACCAGTGTATTTAGGAGTTCAAGGTTATCTCCGTCATCTTGAAGGACATAAAGTTATTCTAAAGCCCTGGAAAAATCATGAAAAGTTTTTAAAATATGTTGATTTTCTGTTTATGGACGAAGTTGAAGCTGGTGTGATGATGGGCCAACTTCCACTTTCTCTGGATGAAATTTCATCAAAACTTTCTCTACTTGGCCCGGAAGAGGTTATTATCACCAGAGGAAGTAGGGGATCTGTTATCTATTCCCAAAGCAGGGATGACACCTATCGAATACATGCATTTCCCTCAAAGCAAACGGTTGATCCAACTGGTCTGGGTGACACTTACTTGGCTGCCTATGCATTTAAAAAACAGGAATCATCTGATCCGCAGGAATGTGGAATTTTTGCTTCCCTAGTGTCATCTTTAAAATTAGAAAAAAAAGGAGCATTCCAGGGGAGTATGCAACAAATTGAAGAAAGACGTTCCCAATTTGTTCATTGATTATTCTTTTTAAAAATTGAAACTGAATTCATAAAATTGGAAAAAAAGAATTAGGTAATGTTCATGTTCCTATAACCAGGGGCAATATTAAGAATGGTAGGGTACCTGCAGCAAAGAAGAGTACAATCCCTGCAATGGCAAAATTTTTTTTCCGATCCATGATTCCACTGCAAAGTAATATCACTCCTATGAATGCCAATGTGAGGGGAATTACGTGGGAGTAAATTAATGATCCAATAACAACGGTATCTGCCATTTTTTCAATCTCCATTTAATATTATCTAGGCCTAATATTTCTTTTTTTTCTTCCTCAACTACTTGGTTGAGAGTCAGTCATGAAATAAATTCTCTCAGGACCAACACTGTAGTAGCCACTACTGTAGGGATAGTAAGTTGAAAGGATAGTGTTTATGTTGTAATACACCTGGAAAGCACTTTTCTTTTTAGTGGAGTAGATATTAATGTTTATATCGGTGTAGTTATTTGTGAGGGTCATGGGTGTTTCTCTAGCGGTGCGGTAGTAATAGACTGGGAACTGCCTGTATTTAAGGTTAGGATATTTTTCTTTCATTTTTTTCATACCCTCATAACAGGCCAGATGGTCAATGTTACCATCACCGGTTACAGTGTAGAACACAGTGTAACCTTCACTAAGGTAAAGGTTTTCCATGGTTGTAAATACGATATCTGAATTTAAGGTTCCGTCATCATATCCATGCATTTCATAATCATCACAGCCATAAATATCCATCACTCTTTTAAATGAATCCTGACGGATAAGTTTCTTCCTATATTCTGATGAGGCATTTGCAGGAATTTTTATATTATAATAATTGTTAACTGTGAGTAATTCAGATGTTACTGCATCACCAGATGTCATAAGTTCAAAGTGGACTGTTGACCCGTTTTCCATGATTCTTTGAATGGTTCCACCGGCACCAATAGTCTCATCATCAGGATGGGGTATAATAAATGCCACCTTTTCACTTTGAGATACATTTCCAGTGACATTTTTTTCTGTGGATGATTTATTGATGGTTGTATTGTTATCTTCAGAAGAATTTGCTGAAAATATGGGATAAAAGGCGATTAATATGATTAATGGAATTGTTATAAGTAATATAATCTTTTTATTCATATTATTAAACCTTGAATTTATTTAGATAGGGTGATGATTCAGTAATACTTTTAAGATCGTGTTAATTTGGGCTATCAACTTAATTTAGGGGGTCTACAGAGCTTAATTTACAATGGGCATATCTTTCTGCTGCAGTATATCCTTCAGGCCAGCAGGTACCAAGTACCAGTTCTGTCTTACCAGCAGGAAATTCGATTAAATTAGTGGTGTAATCGTATCTTATATCATCATTGGAAACCACTTGGTAAGTATATTTCTTTTGAGTAAGATAATCGTTGATAATAACAGTATCTCCGGTTTGAAGTTTATCTACATTGTCAAATGGGGCTGAATAAAAGGTGTGATGTCCAAGCAAGCCTACAGATCCTTTTTCTCCAGGATAAAAGCTTTTTGGTAGACTGCTTCTTGGTAAAGAATAATGGTAAACAGAATTCATTGCATTTAAAGTATCATATCTTATGTTCCATGTTACTCCAAGTTTTGGTATGGTAACTGTTGCAAAGGAGGGTGTACTGGTAAGTGTGGTGTTATTTATATTCAAACTGTTTCTAACAGCCTCAAAAGCAGCATCGTTTTCGGATTCTCCATTTAAAAAGGATTCAATGCTTATTTCTTCCTGCGGGTAATTATATATGATGCTGTAGAGCGCTCCATTAATGTTTACCCATAATTCTCTTTGTTCTATCGTAGAGCCATTTTTTTCCACATGGTAAACGTTATCATAACCTTCTTTCCCATTTATCTCGATTTTGTCATTTGCCACTAATTTTAAGTTACTTTCAGACTCTTCAATTAGTTCCGGTACAAAATTTTCTGGAGGATTGTATCCAGGAGGTATTGTTTGACGGTTTACAGTAACGTTTAAATCGGATTCAGGATCTTCAAATGCCACAACTTCGGACCCTTGAGCTGAAACTTCCTGCCAGGTGGCAGGATAGTCAAAAGAAATTTCACCATTTTCATAATGTTTAGTTTCAATGTTATTGGCATTACCAAAAGGAAGTGTAAAGGCAAGTATAATTGCAGCAAAAATAACAATTCCAAAAATAATATATTTTTTCAAATAAAATTCTCCCTAAAACTTTTAGCTATTTTTAATTTAAGCCCATTCCAATCTTTTAATTTGTGTAAGTACTCCACACTTAAATAAGTTGTGGTTCTTCTGTTTTTTAATCATTTTGACCTTTATTATATTAATGTCGTAGGCCTATTTCTTTGTAAATAATGAATTACCAGTTTAGGAGTGTTCTCCTAAGTTCTTTCTCGGATTCAGCGATTAAATCTATTTTTTCCACCTTGATGCCCTTATCTGTGAGGTAATTTGCTAATTCCACAGGACTGGTACTTTCGTCCATATCAACCAGTATTGAATTGTTTTCATAGGATAAGCTACTGGCACCATAATGGGATAATTCATGGTAGGTTTTTTCCAGATCATCGGTTTTTATCCGGAATGAACGGGATTTATGTGAGATTTGAGCTATATCAATATTCATCCTTTGCAGTACAATGAGAACGTGTTTATCTAACGATGCTTCCATTACTTCGGTGTCTATAGTGTCTTTTTTTCGATTAATACGCACAGACTGGCAGATTTGGGCTAAATCTCTTGAATGTGCGAAACTTGGCTGCAAGCCTTCGCCACCCTCTTTTGTGGGTTGATAAACTTTCATGAACCTTTCCATAGCTTCCGGTTCGTAACTTTCACCTAGATTGTTCAGATTTCTTCGGAAAACCTCGGCCACTTCTTCAATCTCTGGATTTTTAAGGAAGATGTGGAGGGGTGCTCGGCGAAGGTGAGCTTCATCCATAATGCTGATATCTAGATTGGTGGAGAAAGCAGGGATGAAATGGGTTTGCAATACCACAGGAATACCACGAACATAGACCACGTCTTCTTTATTTTCCATGGGTACAATAAGACGGTTGAGGATTAGTTCATGATCATCGCGCTGTCTTCCCAAATCATCAATTAACAAAATGCCGCCATTGGCCTTAATCAATGGAGATGTTTCGTAAACTCCTTTATTCGGGTTGTAATTTGTTTCTAACTTGTTCAAACTTAGTTCAGCACCTGTTAAAACAAATGGTGCGTAAATTTTAACCCAACGGGGATCGTTAGGTTGTTCGTCACATTCCTTATGGAAATCAGAATCGTAAAGTTGTATAACTTTACCACCGAATTCTATGTATTTGGGGATTACCAGTGGTGGTAAAAGTCCGGGCATGGTGCTTACTATGAAAGTTTTACCAGTTCCTGGGGGTCCGTAAACAAAAATTCCCTTACCGATTATGCATGATTCAATTAGAGCTTCTTTGGCGTATTCTACACCCACCACATCTTTGAAAGTATCCTCCACTACTTCTGAGGGTATTTCAAGGGGATAGCGGTGATGTATCTGGAGTTTCATGATCTGAAAGTATTCTTCGTAGGGTACTGGTGCGATACCTATGTAGGGATTTTCTTCGACAATACCCTTTACTTTTTCCCGCCCTTTCTTGGTTATGGTGTATTCAACACTAGAAAATAGAAACCCACCACTCACCGGGGCGCAAAAACCACTTTTTTCCAGTTGACTTAAAGTACTCTCTAAAATATCCCAGTGGATACCTGTTAACTCATTGATGGTGCTTGTTTTCACGGTACCGTAGCTGGAGATGATCTTGAGTATTAAACCTTTGACAAAGCTGTCTGAAAGCTGCAGATCCTCCAAATTTTTTGGTTGTTTAAGGGCGTTGAAAATTTTTTCCATCTTTTTATCATGATAATAACTCATAAGACCACCATTATTTGATTTTTTTTAGAATTGTAACCGATAATTTATTAATTTCCCGTTAAAGGAGTTCTTTTACTTGGCCAATGTCAGAAACTACTTGAACATCTAGTTTTTCTTTTTTAATCTGTTCTTTTTCAGCATCAGTTAGTTTGGAGTTAACCAGTATTGCAGACATTCCGGCATTAATAGCACCAAGTATATCTTCACTGAATTTGTTTCCCACCATAACTGATTTATTGGCCTGACATCCCATTCGATCCAGGGCGAGCTGGAATATTTTGGGGTCTGGTTTCTCGGATTCTGCTTCCTGGGATGTAACAACATCATCAAAAAAATGGTAAAGTCCCAGTCGAATGAGTTTTTCCCACTGTTTTATGGTTAAACCGTTGGAAATAACCCCTAATTGATAATTGTTCTTTTTAAGATAGATTAGGGTGGACATGGTGTCTGGGAAGAGCCGTAATAAAGCAAATTTAACATTATGGTAAGTGATCATTCCAAGGGCAATAAGGAGTGGGTTTTCTTCCCCAAATACTCTTTTGGTTAATATGTTGAAGTGTTTATCGTAGTTGGAGCCCTTTTCTTTGATAATTTCCCTTAAAAGTAAGTAGGCCTCATGAGGGGATAAGGGCAAACCAGCATCTATCATTGTTCTTAGAGCTGCTTTACGGGCCAACTCAGCAAAACCAGAAGTATCATATAATGTATCATCAATATCGAAAAAAACAGCTTTGATCATTTATATCCGCTCTATTATTTATGATATCATCCATTATAGTCTCATTATTGATCAAATTACTTATTAAACCACGCAACCAATTATTTTTAACATATTTGCCGTTTAAATCGGCTTGAATTTTTCCAAACCGATTTTGTAATGTTCATTTAATCTATGATCTTAGGTATACAAATTTTTTATGGAATTATATTATTTGTATTTGTTTTCATCATTCAATTTTTGCGATGATAATGATTAATTTATGAAATGTGTAGAGAATGAATGTATTACTGTAATTGTATTTTAACTTTATCATATTATTTTATTACAAGTATCTAAAAAATTACAGGTATGTACTAAAAAAGATCACATGCATTTAACTAAAAAAAGCATCTAAATTGCTCTGTTTCTCTTTATGAACAATTTCATCATGGGAATAACCAAGAGAGTCAATTATCCTGGAAATTGCCGGTAGAACCTGGTTGTCAATGTAGTAAGAAGGATCATAGTTTGCCACGTCGGCATCTTCTAAGGGTTCTGCACGCTGGCTTATAGGGCTTTTGCCTTTGACTACAACATATCTGATTATGGAGCCACGACCCACTTTTCTACCTCTTTTGATGGCTTTTTTAGCAGCGAGTACGTGTGGAGCCATTTGTTGGTATTTATCTGGGTTTTTTGTTAGTTGAGTATGGATTACCAGATCTTCAAGGGGTATCTCACCATTTTTGATTCGTTCAATGACCTCTTTAATGATCTTAGCGGCTTTTTTAGGCGATCCATCCTTTAAGATTGCCATCATCACCTTTTCCTGAGTTTTTTTTGCTACAGGAGCCCAATCTCTCCTAACCAGTTCCAAACCTTTAACTACGATCTTATCATCATGTATCAGAGCGTACCTTTTTTTGGTGACAAAAAAACCTCGTTCATAAAACCCCTCAAACTCCAGTTCCATTCCAGGGGGTAGTTCTTGGTTAACTGAAATGAGAAAATTATCAACCTTTTCCTGAATTTCTTGACGCAACTGGCACACCCTATTAATATTGAGAATATTCAATCGTGAATGTTAATTGATTATTCTCGGTTAAATAGTTGGGATGATGGATATTTACATGCAAACCATACGTTACATGTAAATAATCATTTTAATCTCTATTCTGCAATAATTACTCCGTTAATAATGCCCTCTTGTCCAGGTCGAGAGGTTACTTTAACTTTACCTGCACTGGTTTCCACAACAGCCCCTTTCGTGATGATGTTTCTCCTTACAAAGTGACTGTTTGCACTGTTTTCTACCACACTGATTATCTCGGCTAACTTGACCTTCTGTGTTTTAGGGTCAACTACGTTGATACTTTGTTCATTGGTAAGGCGGATTTTCTCGTTGCCACCTTTGGTTCTTATGTTTTTAATCCTGCGGTCTCCGATTTTGGTTTCAGCAGGTTCCCTACCAAATTCCATTTTTCTTTTGTTGCGATTACTTTTAGCCCGTGCACCTGTTGGTTTTCTCACGGCTGTTCCTTGCCATATTGCCATTAAATTCACCTCTATTAACTTAAAATATTTTTTACATCTATTTTAACAAAAAATTACGGAAATTCATCCTATGAATAATCCTTTCGGAGCGTAAAAAAGTCTTTTTATAAGTCTTCATCTCCAGATATAATGATTTATTTATGTATGCTATATTAACCTTTCCCCTCTCTTTAGGGTTATCTTGTAAAATTGACAATAACATAACATGGGATCACATCCCTTAATAATTATCTCAGCATTGTTTTGAAATAATAATTGAATTATTTACTGTGTTATTCAGTTTACAAGATAGTCATTTTTACGGTTTTTGGATTACTAGATGATTTCTGTTCAAAAAAAAATAATAGGTAGATTAAATGTATATAATAGTATTTATCTCTCAAATTCAAAAATTTCATGGCTTCATGATACTTGTTTCCTGGAGAAAATACTGTGAATAATGTACTGGAATTAAGAAAATTTGTTGCTCCAGAGTTTATCTTTGGGTCAAATGCAAGTTTATTGGTAGGGCGTTATGCTAAAAACTTGGGGGCTCGTAAAGTCTTAATTGTTACTGATCTTAATGTTCTTGATTTAGGATTGGTTAATCCTGTTTTTGATGCTTTTAGAAGTGAAGGGATTGATTATAAAATATATTCTAATACCAATCCAAACCCCACGGTTAAACAGGTTATGGAAGGATCTGAAGTTTATCTTAATGAAGATTGCAATTTTATTGTAGCAGTGGGAGGAGGCAGCCCTATGGATTGTGCTAAAGCCATAGGAATTGCCAGTTCCAACAATAAAGACGTGCATGAATTTGAAGGTGTGGATAAAGTTGCTGTTCCTTCACCACCCCTGATCTGCATACCCACGACCGCAGGAAGTGCGGCGGATGTTTCACAATTTGCCATAATAACAGATGACCGGCGGAAATTGAAGATGGCCATAGTCAGCAAAACTGTGGTGCCTGATGTGGCATTGATTGATCCAAAGATGACCCTTACCATGGACCGGTTAATAACGATATACACTGGCTTTGATGTTTTAAGCCATGCTATTGAGGCATATGTCTCCAATGCCAGTTCTCCCCTCACAGATTTATATGCACTGGAATCCATTCGCCTGGTAGCATCAAATCTTGTTCCCACCACCAATGATCTCACTAACATTGATTTAAGGGGGCAGATGATGTTAAGCTGTTTATATGCTGGTTTGGCGTTTTCCAATGCGAGTCTTGGATTGGTACATGCCATGGCCCATAGTTTAGGCGGGTTTTTGGATTTACCTCATGGAGAATGCAATGCTCTACTACTGGATCATGTGATGGAATTCAACTTTGAAGCAGAAGTAGAAAAATACAGACAAATTGGCAACGCACTGGGATTAGAACTTATGGGGCTGGATGATGACGAGGCCAAAAAAATTCTTATTAACAGAATAAGGGATCTGAAGGCTCAAACTCATGTGAATTATTCCCTTAAAGATGTGGGAGTTAGCCCGGATGATATTGGTGAACTTTCAAGTAAATCCATGAATGATGCCTGTATTGTTACCAATCCCAGAAGACCAACACAGAGTGATGTAGAGGAGATATTTAAAAATGCGCTGTGATCCTGATGATAACTGGGATTCTATTCGTGAGAAAATAATTGGGTTAGGAGAACAATCCAGTAGAAAAAGCTATTACCCACAATTACAGCAACGTCTTTCAGAATTAGAGCGGTTTCGAGCATTATTGGATGAAACCAATGATGCTATATTTCTTTCAGACGTTCCTTCACATAGATTTGCTGATTTTAACAATTCTGCCTGTGAACAACTGGGATATTCCCCCCAGGAAATGATGAAAATGTCTGTGGAGAATATCATTGCTCCTGACGAAATCCAGAAAATGAAGGATCTTATCAGTAATTTGATTGAGGGAAAACATCTAAAAAATCGTAAAACCATTGAAACAGTACTGCTTAGACAGGATAACTCCCTGATCACTGTGGAAATAAATATTAGTTTGGTGCGGTTTAGTGATGATTTTTATATGGTAATGGTGGCTCGTGATATTAGCGAGCGCAAAGAGTTTGAAAATGCACTCAAATCTTCCCTTGAAGAAAAGGAAGTTTTAATTCGTGAAATTCATCACAGGGTTAAAAATAACATGCAGATTATCTCCAGTTTATTGAACCTGCAAAAACATCATGTAAAAGATAAAGAAGCCGCAGATGTCCTTTTAGAAAGCCAGAATAGGGTTCGATCTATGGCTATGATCCATGAAAAACTCTACAAAACCCAGAACTTCTCACAGATAAATTTCACAGACTACATCAAAAACCTGATAGATGATATCTTCCATTCTTATAATGTAAATCCTGCCCAGATTCAAAGGGAAATTATTTTAGATGAAGTGATGATGGGTTTGGAAACAGCCATTCCATGCGGCCTTATAATAAGTGAACTGGTAACTAACACCATCAAATATGCCTTCCCTAACCATATGACGGGGAAGTTTAGAATAAAACTTTATTCAGTTGATGATTTATATCATCTCATTGTTGCTGATGATGGTGTAGGCATACCCCCTCACATTAACTTTGATGAAACAGAAACCCTAGGGTTACTGCTGGTTAACACTTTGGTGAGGCAGTTAGACGGCACAGTTGAGTTAACTTGCAACAATGGAACTGAATTTAAAATTCTTTTCCGAGAGTTAGAGTACCCAGAGAGAATTTAACTCCATTTAATAATTCAATTGAATCTCATTCCCTACACATTTTTTTAAAACTTAATAAATATTTTTTACCACCCATAATCAACAATTTTCATTTTTTTTAGAAAAAAAGTGAGTTGTGCTTGTTATTTTATACTATGGGTAGATTTAAATATCGTAACATCCCAACTCACTACCAGAAGAATAATTATTATATTCCCCACAAAACACTTTAAAGGTGTTGAAAAAGATTGATAACACATTCAATCTTTTAATAGGAATATTAAACTTAATAAAACTGGTGAATCAATGAAAATCGGAATGTCACATGGGGCTGGCGGAGAGATAATGCAGAGCCTCATCTCGGATATGATACTAGGCAATATCAAAAACACGAAAGTCAATGGAGGAGTGGGACTGGAAGAACTGGATGATGGTGCTACCATCCCCCTGGGTGAAAACGAAATTGTAATCAGTACTGACAGTCATACTATTGACCCATTATTCTTTCCAGGAGGAGATATTGGCAGAATAGCAATGGCAGGTACTGTGAATGATGTTTCCATGATGGGTGCTCGTCCCCTGGCCATAGCAAACGCCATGATCATAAGTGAAGGATTCAGTGGAGAAGAACTGGAACGCATAATCAAATCAATGGATGAAGTGTGCCAGGAAACAGGAGTAGCCATTGTAACTGGAGATACCAAGGTAATGGAGAATGATAAATTAGATAAAATGATCATCTGCACCACTGGAATTGGTGTTGCTCCTAAAGATGCCATCACCCCTGATTCTGGACTGGAAGTAGGGGATAAAATCATTATCTCAGGAAGTGTGGGAGATCATGGTATTTCTTTAATGTCCTTCCGGGAAGGCTTTGGATTTGACACGGATCTTAAATCAGATGTGGCCCCAGTATGGGGTATTGTGGAGGCAGCACTGTCTATTGGAGGAGTGCATGCTATGAAGGACCCTACACGTGGAGGGATAGCCAATGCCCTTAATGAAATGGCCTCCAAGGCAGGTCTGGGCATGTTCCTTGATGAAGAGAAAATACCAGTTAAAAGGGAAGTTAATGCTGCATCAGAAATGCTGGGAATCGATCCCTTTGAAGTGGCCAATGAAGGTAAAGTTATCATGAGCGTGGATCCACAGAAGGCTGATGAAATTTTGGAAGTCATCCGCAAAACCAAGTACGGAACAGATGCTCAGATAATTGGTGAAGTAACTCAAGATAAACACGTGATTCTGGAGACCATGATGGGTGGTAAGAGGATACTGGAAGCACCCATAGCAGATCCAGTTCCCAGAGTATGTTAAATTAATAAAAATTTGCGTGAATACTTCCACTAATTAAGTGAATATTTAAAATTAGGTTAAACCTTGATATAAAAAAATATTAAGTAAAAAGGTGATTAAAAATGCAGGAATTTTGGGGTAGGAGACTGGTGGCTTTAATAGTTGATGCAATTTTCATCACTCTTTTTTTATGGGTTTTAACAGCAATAATTTACCCAGTAGTTGCATTGCTTGCCATTTACCCAATTTTTAATTTCTGGCTTATCATGCTGGGAGTAATTATCCTGATATACTTCACCCTAATGGAAGGAAAATGGTCCACAACTCTGGGTAAGGGTTTGGTGAACTTGAAGGTACGATCCATTGAGGGGACTATGACCTATAAACAGGCATTCCTCCGTAATATCTCCAAGTTCCTCTGGATTCCCCTGGTAGTGGATGTAATAATAGGATTTGCCACGGCTGCTGATGGGGAAAAAGGCCGATATCTGGACAAAGTTGCCAAAACTAGAGTGGTACTTAAGGAAGTAAAAACAGAGCAACTAAAAGAGCAGATTAATCCAAATTAACTGGATTTTTTTTAAAAAATCTAGAAAGAGTATTCCTTTAATAACTCTCTAAAAAAAATATTAAGTTGATACCACACGAGAAGGTGGTATCCCTTAATTATGTATTTTTACTTTCAAGATCTATTCAACTATTCTAACTTCCTGAACAGCGGGTTTGGCTATGGCTCGGCCGATTAAGATGGTTGCAACCACGGCAATTACGGTAATGATAATTGCATATATGAATAAACCGGTTGTGCCATCTTGTTGTGGAACTAACTCCAGAATAAGTGCTTTTATAGCATCATTCCATGCTAATGCTGCAATTAATCCAAACGCGGTGGTTAATAGAGTTGCAATGGTCTGAAGTACCTGTCCTTTAACCTCTTCTGCCTGTTTTTTCACATCATCCCCTCCATATAAATAAAATCGTTGTAACTATTATGATGATAGTGATTTATATAAATTAAGCCTTGAACAGACAGTTTGGATGTCCAAACTTGGTGTAAGTAAAGAATCTTATCATGGGCCCAGACTTTTCCAATATTTTGGATAAATGGCAGTTCAAGCACAAAACCAGAAAGTTGTTTTCAAAGTGGTTTCAATCTAGATAAGCGAACCTTGACAATCCTTCATGAACAATTATCCTGGTTTAGGAACTAAAAATTCTGCCACACCATAACCTTCTTTACCCTCCCAGTTATATCTGGAAAGAGTTTCAATGAGAATCATCCGTTCATCAACAGGAATCATCCCCAATCGGATAACTTCACCATTAACTTGGTATATGGATCCTTTTTTGTCAAAGAGGGACATTTTAAAGGTGGAAGGAATTCCATTATCAAGTTTCACATCTATATCGGATTTTATGAGTGGTTCATTAACTGAACCAGTGTAGAAATATCCTGCATCCACATCCCCCTCATCAATGGAGAGTTTAGTTATGTTTAAAGCTTCATTATGGGAAAACTCAGAATTAATCCACATCCACATCTTAGGAGATCCCCAATCCCTCACACCACGGCTAAGATCTCTTTCACCCAGTGCTTCAATTTCAAATATCTCGTCATCTATTTTGACTATTCCTGTAGCCTTTCCAAACTGTTCATAATGTTCTGATGCCACATTTAATGACATTTCAGTCTGTTTTTCATCAACACAGTCAACATAATCCATGACTGGGTTTAAAGCTTCCCAGAATATATTCATTTTAACCTTAAATTCTTGAGGAACTTCAGATAGAGGGTCAAAAATTGAACCATCAAATTTAAGTTTCCATTTACCTGATGCCATTTCTTCGTAGTTTAAACCAGCAATATTTAATGGTTTATCATCACAGGGAGTTTCCAGTTTAATCCCAGCTATCACTTGAGGAGTCATTAAAAAGAAGAACATAGATTTTTCATTTTTGTTTATTTTATTTCCTATGCGCATAAAAGCGGTTAAATCATTATTTTTATCATGAAAATTAAAATAGTAACTTTCATTCCATTCTTCATGTTTTTTCAGGGTTTTTAAATCATTATCCATATGATCAACCATCCTAACCTTTTTTTAATCCTTTTTAACCCTCATTAATCCTCATTAATCCTCATTAATCCTCATTTAATCCTCATTTAGTCTTCATTTAGTCTTCATTTAGTCTTCATTTAACCCTCATTTAATCCTCATTTCTTACTTTTTTGTAAACGACTCCATCATTACCATCCACAACTAACTCTTCACCAGTTTTAAAAATGGTTGTAGCTCCTTTAACAGCAGTTACTGCGGGTATTCTGTATTCACGAGAAATAACCGCACCATGGGATAGTATTCCTCCAGTTTCTGTTATAAGACCACCCACCTTTGAAAATACTGCAGTCCAGGCAGGATCAGTGTTGCTGGTGATGAGAATTTCATTATCTTCCAGTTGTGATAACTCTTCAATGGATTCCACCACTCGGGCTATTCCATTGAATGTTCCTGGACTGGCTGCTGCACCATGAACTGCACTTTCATCAAATTCCATAACAGTATCATCAAATTCAATCCCATTTTTCAGGAATTTAGGGGGGAGAGATGATTCATATCGGTAAAATTCAGTTTTCCTAAGAGAAATCTCATCTTTTAACTCTGATGTATCATTTGATGCTATTTTTTCATCTAATTCTTTGAGAGAAGGGTTTGTCTCGAAAAATGACATCAATTCTCTTTCATAAATGAAGAAAACATCATTTACCTCATCAATAATTCCTTTTTCAAGTAATCGTCTCCCCATATCTAGTAACATTAATCTCTGACGGAAAAGTAGGTGATCCAAATAGAATCTCTGATTTTCCCGGAAGGTTAAATATGTTTGAGCTAAATTAAGCACAATTTTAAACAATTTTGCTTTGAAGAATCCGCCATTCTGTTTTTTTATTCTACCTAAAACTTCTTTTTCCGTTTTAAACCTGTTTTCACGACTTTCTAATTCTTTTTCCCCTAAATCTAAGTCGGAAGAAGATAATAATTTAACCACTCCTAATACGTAAGATTTATTTTCCTTCCAGCGAGGATACAGTATTTCACGAGTATTGGATCGGTGACCATAATCAGCAATAAACTGGTGAAAATCTTTATTAAAATCTGAATTAGAAGAGAGTAATGTATCGATCTCAACTTCATTTAAAGAATTCAAGTCATCCATGGAATTAATTTTGTCCAATAATCTGTCATCTTCCCTTAAGGTTTTAGCCAGATCTGAGAATCTAATGTTCATAGTTACAGTTTTATTATCATCCAACCCGGAAATTAAACCAGCATAAAGTGAACCATCCTCATCATCCAGCCATTTTATCAGCCAGTTTTTAATCATTAGATTGGTGGCTATGGAATGGGAAACCATACCGTATCTTATCAGTTGGTAGTGTTTGATCCCTGCATTTTCAATATCGTGGTAGAGTGATAAGATTTCCCTGTCACTCAGCACAGTTAAGTCTGTGTTGTCAAATTCTGAACATTTTTCCATGAATCCTTTGGCCCATTTCCGGTAGACTTTATCTGTCCTGTGCATCATTCCATCCGGGTCTCGGATGGCAATTAAAATCTGGGAGAGTAAGGTTTTATGTAATATGGAGGGGTACTGTGATATTCTTTGTTGATCTTCCAGGGGGAAATAATTCAATAACTCCTGGGACCTTGCAAACTTCGGGTAGTAGGAGAAAGCTTTTTCCAGAACCCATGTATTAAAATAAACCCTTGACTTATGAAGTTTTAAGAGTTTAGTGTCTGTTATTTCTGTGTATCCCATTATACGGGCGCCTTCATGGTTAACATAGTCAGTGAGCATCTTACCCATAACATCATAAAACAGTGGAGTGGTGGCATCAGCCCAGTACTCATCCCCATAAGCCCGGGTCCACAAAATATCATCCTGATTTGAACTATCTGTAAGAGTGGTAACTGGTCGTGACTGGAGAATGTAAATAGTGGGAGAGGTTGTTTCATGGTTTTGTGATGGTTTTCTGTTATTTAACCCATCAGTTTCATATTCAAGGGCCCATTCAATATCCTGCGCTACACCAAACAATTCCTCAAGTTCCACTCCCATCTTCAATAATTTTTTAAGAAGTTCATGATTAAGGGTTGGTTTTCCCATATTCTCTTCATTTATGGTAATTAAAGTGTTTTCACCATTTTCAAGGAAGTATCCTTTCTTCTTGGGTTTGATGTTTTTTTCAACTACATTACCTTCCCTGTCCACAACAAAGATATCTGGTGTGACTATTCCGGAAGCAATAGCTTCACCCAGACCCCAAGCAGACTCAATAACCATATTCTTGCTTCTGTCAACTGGGTTGGTAGTGAAGGTCACTCCACTTACATCTGCATCAACCATTTTTTGCAATACTACTGCTAATCCTGCTGCTGACATTTTGCTGTCTAAATGTCTGATGGATGCATCATGCCTGTATTTCACAGCACGATCATTCCAGTAAGATGCCCAGCAATCAACAACTTTTTCAGGGATGTTTTCCTTTTTTATATTCAAAAAACTATCCAGTTGCCCTGCAAAACTGGCATCATCAAGATCTTCAGCCACTGCAGATGATCTTACAGCATAATATCCATCAGAAAGATTTTCGATTTTATCATTAAGTTCAACACAAAGATCCTGTGGTAACTTTTCCTGTTTAATAATATTACGAATCTGGGAACATCCATCAGAAATAGAATTTTCACTGGTAAAATCAACAAAATCAAGGATTGCTGATATTTCATCCTCAAATCCTTTTTTAATAAAAGAATCATATGCATCTACGGAGACAACAAATGCTGGGGGGATATTAAAACCTGCAGATGACATTTTAGCCAAGTTAAGTGCTTTACCCCCAATTTTTTCAATGGACAAATCTTTCTCTGTAAGATCTATCACCCACTTACCTTCATCTGCCATACTATCACTGCCCACAGTAATAATCACTATATTTCCAGTATTTATTCTAAAAATAACTAGAATTCTAAAATTTATTTTAAGAATAAGTACAATATAAAACAGTATGATCCTGTTTTCAAATACAAAAAAATAAGACTAAAAATAATTTTCATCTTTATGTTATGATAAATAACTAAATCTAAATAATAGAAATTAAAAAAATGTAGAATGAACCTGGAATAATTTTAGGATTAAGTTTACAATACTTAAATGGAAAATGAAGGGAATAAGTCCAATTAATGGTATGGAAAGATAGTTATGAAACCGATGTTCATGGGCGCGTCCACCAAACAGGGCTATGAAATTGCAGAAAAGAGCAGGGAAATTGTCAGATCCCTAATTGACCCCAAGACCAAGAACCTGACTCCAAAGGAAAGATTGATCGTGGAAAGAATCGTACATTCCACTGCAGATCCTGAATATGCTGATATAACTAGGATGAGCAGTGATTTTGTTAAAAAAAGTCTTGAAGCCATTTCTGAAGAAAAAGACGTCCTGACAGATATCAACATGGTGAAAGCAGGGATAAATAAATACCCTGGAAATATCGAGTGTTACATAAGTCATGAAGAAACCATCAAACTGGCAAAAAAAGAGGAAATCACCCGAGCAGCTGCAGCCATGCAGGTGGCTGCTTCTAAAGGTTTTGATGGTGTGGTGGTCATAGGTAATGCCCCAACAGCGCTTTGGAAAGTGATGGAACTGGTTGAAACTGGTGTAATGGATGTTAAATCTGTTATTGGTGTTCCAGTGGGTTTTGTGGGTGCTGCTGAATCCAAAAAAGCACTTCAAGAAACTTCAATACCATATCTGGTCACTGAAGGGCCTAAGGGTGGGACTCCTGTGGCAGTGGCTGTGGTTAACTCGTTAATAAATATTTTACGTACAGAATAGTATTTTAAGTGGGTTTATAAAGACAAGGAGATTAAGGAGTGAGTTGTGTGAAATCTGAGGAATTATTTAACGATGCTAAAAATTATCTTCCAGGAGGAGTTGATTCTCCAGTAAGGGCATTTAAACCATACCCTTTTTTCGCTCTTAAAGGAGAACGATCCCGTCTTTTTGATGTTGATGGGAATACATACATTGACTATTGCCTTGCCTACGGGCCTCTGGTCTTAGGACATGCCTATCCTCCGGTGATGAATGCAGTTAAGGAACAACTTTTGAAGGGTTCAGCTTATGGTGTTCCCACAGAAAATGAGATAAAATTGGCAAAAGAAGTTGTAAGACGCATGCCATGTGCTGAGATGGTTCGTTTTGTTAATTCGGGTACCGAAGCTACGATGAGTGCCATCAGATTGGCCAGGGCAGTTACTGGTAAAAAAAAGATAGTTAAATTTGAAGGAACCTACCATGGTGCCCATGACTATGTGCTGGTTAAATCGGGCTCTGGTGCCATGGGGTTACCTGATTCTCCAGGAATTCCGGAAGAAACAACTAAAAACACAGTTCTCATTCCATTTAATGATGAAGAAGCCATCACAGCCCTTGTGGAAAGACAGGGTGATGATCTGGCTGCAATTATCCTTGAACCAGTAATGGGTAATGTGGGATGCATACCTCCTAAAAAAGGTTTTTTGGAGTTTTTACGAGAAATAACCCTGGAAAATAATATTATACTGATCTTTGATGAGGTAATCACTGGTTTCAGGATTGCTGAAGGTGGAGCTCAGGAATATTTTGGTGTGACACCAGACTTGGTTACAATGGGAAAGATTCTTGGCGGAGGATTTCCCATGGGTGCATTTGCTGGTAAAAAAGAATTTATGGAAAGAGTTGCCCCTGCTGGCGATGTTTATCAGGCAGGAACATTCAACGGAAATCCTATTTCAATCACAGCTGGTCTTGAAACATTAAAACATCTTGATAATGAATTTTACCAGGAATTAGACATAAAAGGACTGAAAATGCGCAGAGGAATAGAAGACATATTAGAAGATGCTTCACTTGACTATCAGGTGGCTGGTTTAGCCTCTATGTTCCAGTTGTATTTCACCAATGAACCAGTGTGGAATTATGCCCAAGCAAAAACTGCCAATACAGATAAATTCCATAAATATTTCCATACTCTGCTTCATGGGGGAGTTTTTATCCCACCATCTCAGTTTGAATGTTGTTTCATATCCAAAGCTCATTCATCAGAAGACATTCAAATATCATTAGAAATAATGGAAAAAGGAATAAAAACCGCTGAAAAGAAATAGTTTAATGGATATCGCAGGGTTTTAACATATCGCAGGGTTTTAACAAAATCATTAATTCTATTTTTTTTTTATTTAGTTGGCTACATCAAATAGTTTCGGGATGATTTTACAAAGCAGAATATGGTGTTAACTTTTTAACAAATATTAAATCAGCTCACCAACTAACATCAAAAGTAGGACAATAACTAATATCACTATTGCCGTGCTTAAAAATCCGACGGGTCCTATTCTGTGTGAAATCGATTTCCACTTGGATGGACTACTATTTTCTTCAAGAGCTCTTTTCTGGTCAACAAGCATCATAAAACGATCTATTTCTATGACATCTCTTTTACCAGTTGAGTAGACCTGTTCTTCACTGTTATTATACTGACCTATAAAATCCCATAAATCCATTTTGTCCTGCTGCATACTGGTTAATGTTTCTTCAGTTACAGTATCCTGATGGGTTAACTGATCAATTATCTGTCTGTTGTCAGGCAATGGGTTATTCTTAGTATTGAGCTGATCTTCAATTTTTAGGTCTGAAGATTCGTTATAACTGTTAAAAACCGGTTTTTTGCCAAGTTTATCTGAATCGGGATTATTAATTCTTGAACGGAATTGTGTCGAGGTTTGATATTCCAGTGGACTACCACACTCACAGCTCACAAAGTCATCAGGACTTTCACCTTCCTGCAGTTCATAATATCCTCTACAATTAGGGCATACTAAATATCCCCAATCCCCCTCTGGAAGATCAATAGATTCATTATTTTTTTCATGGCTTAAAACCATTTAAACACCTTTATTTTTAAGTGCGGGATTTAATGAATGCAGTATTTTTCTTAATCTTTTCACAGTAATAAAGAATTTTTTTTTAGTAATTTCCCACTATAATATATTCTTATTTTATTTATATAATATGGTTAAACTTGCATCTATATGAATAGAAGATACTGTTGTATTTTTAAAATAAGTAAACACCGTATAATTTATATAAATGTTTATAAACCCTTTTGAACCCTCTTGAATCTTTTGTTTGCGGATAAATTCCTTTAACCGAATTTTTTAATGATTTTTGAATATTCATTACATTTTCTTTCATTATATTTTATTCAAAAAAATGATTGTAAAATTATGTTCTATTGTTTATCAAAACCTCTTCATTTTGTTTACAATTATAAATAGTTTTAAATGAATAAATATGGTTATCATGAAAATTGCAGCGGGTGTGGGTGAAAATCAGGCCATAATCAAGGCAGCCCAGAAAGTTGATTTTGAAGTGATTCTGACAAAATCTGAAGAACAACTTTTAAATCTATTATTAAATGGAGATGTCAATGCAGCAGTAAGGGGGTCACTTAGTGCCTCTTGTTTCATGTCACAACTTCGAAAAATATATTCTGAAGTTTCAAGGGCATCTATTTTAGAGTATAATGGGCAACTGTTCCTTTTGGCCCCGGTTGGTATTGATGAAGGTGATACTCTCCAACAGAAGGAGAGAATAATTCATAATGGGGCTGAATTCTTGGAAAAAATTGGTATAGATCCTAAAATTGCCATTCTTTCCGGTGGAAGGCCTCAAGATGTGGGCAGAAGTTCTAAAATAGACAATAGTATAATGGAAGCCAGAGAGCTTACCATGATCACAAAGGATAAATATCGGGTTAAACACTATTTTATACTGATAGAAGATGCTGTTTCTGATGGCGCTAATTTAATACTAGCACCAGATGGTATATGTGGAAACCTGATTTTCCGCAGCCTTGTTTTAATAGGTTCTATTAAAAGCCATGGGGCAGTAACTCTGGGAATTGAGGAAATATTCATTGACACATCCAGATCCCAGAATGAAGAAGGATATATAAGATCTCTTGAACTAGCAAAAAAACTTGCAGAATCAATTTAAGTTAATGATATTAAATCAGATAAGGAATTTAAAATGTCACCATTAAAACCTCTTTACAGATTATATGAATGGTATATCTCTCGTAACCTTCGACCAGAAAACATGCCAAAACATGTGGCTATTATTATGGATGGAAACCGCCGATTTTCCAAAATCCAGGGTAACATGGATACAGTAGAAGGGCACATGAAAGGTGTTACTACCTTAGAACGTGTGCTTGATTGGTGTGTTGATCTGGGTATTGAGATTGTTACTGCCTATGCTTTCTCCACTGAGAACTTCAATAGACCCCCTAATGAAGTGGAGGGGCTCATGAAACTTTTCAAAGAAAACTTTGAGGGAATAGCCCGAAACAAAAGAATTCATGATAACCAGGTCAGAGTCAAAGCAGTGGGGAAAATAGAACTCCTCCCTGAAGATGTTAGGGAAGCCATTAATATTGCCGAAGAATCAACTGCAAAATACAATAAAAGACAGGTAAACATCGCTATTGGTTATGATGGGAGAACCGAAATTGTAGATGCTATAAAAAAAATAGTTAAAGAAGTTGAAGAAGGCAAAATCAGTCCTGAGGATATTGATGAAACCATGGTTAATATAAACCTGTACACTGAGGGTCTGGATGATCCCAACCTCATCATCAGGACCAGTGGGGAAGAAAGACTAAGTGGATTTCTGTTATGGCAATCTTCTTATTCGGAACTCTACTTCTGCGATAGTTTATGGCCAGAACTTCGAAAAGTTGACTTTTTAAGAGCTTTACGTTCATATCAGCAACGGGAACGCAGGTTTGGAGTTTAGATCATTTGAATTATAGTATTCTTAGAGTTTAGATCAGATCAAATATGGATGGGATACTATTAGTTGGATGGGATTAGCTGGATGGGATACTATTAACATTAGTTTAGGTTTCATTGTATTTACTGAATAACATTAACTTCAAAATTTAAGTTTAGATCCTTTTTGGATAATATTAGTGGATATGGATTTGATGTTGTCTTAAATTTGATTGTGAACTGATTTTAAGGTGATATTAATGATTGACAGTCACTGTCATGTTGATTTCAAGGTCTACAATAAAAACCGGCTAGAAGTAATAAGAAGGGCACAGGATAACCTCACAGCCATTGTAAATTCGGGAGCTTCCTTGGGTGGCAACCGACGCACCCTGAAACTTGCAACAGAAAATAAAGATTTTGTATATCCTACACTGGGATTTCACCCATCAAACGCGTCAAAATCAGATGAATCTGTCATAAAACAGGTTTTAAAAGAACTGGAATCTAATATTCACCTTGCAGTTGGTCTTGGTGAAACTGGACTGGATTTTAACCAGTTAAATGATGAATCAGCTAAAAAAAAACAGATAACTCTTTTTGAAACTTTCCTGGGCTTAGCTGAGGAGTACCAGATGCCCCTGGTCATCCATGCACGGGATGCTGAGGAAAAAGCCCTGGAAATGATCAAAAAGCATAAAACAATCCCTGATGTCATATTTCATTGTTATGGGGGTGATTTGGTAACTGCACAGAAGATCGTGGAGAATGGATATTACATCTCATTATCTACCATTGTATGCTTCTCAGATCACCATCAACAACTAGCTTGTGAACTCCCCTTATCCCGGATGCTCACAGAAACTGACAGCCCATACCTCTCTCCATTTAAAGGACAGAGAAATGAACCTGCTTTTGTGGAAGAAACAGTTAAAACCATCGCTAAAATTAAATCAATACATATAGAGGAAGTGGATAAAGTAACTGAATCCAATACAAGGAGTATTTTTGGGTTCTGATCCACTTTATTGGTACGATTTGCGATTTTTTTTAATTATCAAATGGTTTTGGGTTAATTTTTCATGATTATCCCTAAATCATCTCCATCACTCGATTTTTTCGTTTCTTTCCTGGAAAACTTCATCAGCAGAGTACAAACCATTTATGGCTTTGGGGAAACCTGCATAAACTGCCATCTGGATTATAACTTCCACGATTTCCTGGGGAGTGCAACCTGCATTTAAAGCCCCGTGTACATGACTTTTAAGTTCCATCTCAGCACCTCCCAGAGTGGTGATGGAAGCAATGGTTATTAATTCTCTGGTTTTCAAATCCAGGCCTTGTCTGGAATAAATATCTCCGTAGGCAAATTCTGCAACGTAACGTGCCATATCAGGCGCTACATTCTCCAGGGCCTTTTCAAGGTTTCTGAAAGAATCAGGATTCATGGTTTTTAAATGTTTAATCCCTTTATTGTATCTATCTTCACTCACAGTAACACTCACCTTTTTAACTCTATACTCTCTTGTTTTTAGGACTAAGGATTTTAACTGAGGAGTTTATATATTAAAGTATATATTTTTTTAAGGTATACAATTTGATATTTACCTAATCCCATAACTGTAATTATAAATTGTATGCGATCAATACTGATTTGAGGTATTGATTTGATAAATATCGATAATGGTGATGAGACCGGATATGATATTAAATCTCTAGAGAGGTGGTTTATATGGGAAGGTTAATTATGAGTTTTTACATAATTTTGTTGGTTTTTTTGATGTTACAACCAGTTATGGCCGCTGAACAGTCAAGTTTAGGTGATATTAAAAATGATGCGGATCAGGCACTTCAAAATGTAAGTAAAGTGACCAATGACACTGCTAAAGAGGTTCAAAACACCCTTAACCCCATACAAGATATTGTTAACACCATCAGTTCAATTGTACAGCAAATTCAACAGATTTTACAGGATTTATCATATATAATTAATGGTGGCTACTATCAGTAAAAACAGATTAATAAGTCAATTCGATTATTAATGAAATCTTTTATGAAACCAAAGGGGAGGATTTATCATTAAACCTAAAGTGATACTCAACGCAGCCATGACCTTGGATGGTAAAATCGCCACCAGAACTGGCAGTTCGGAAATATCAGGTCCGGAAGATTTATTAAGGGTGCACAAGCTCCGGAAAAAGATGGATGCCATAATGGTTGGGATAAACACTGTCCTGGCAGATGACCCGCGTTTAACTGTTCATAAAATATCTTCAAAATCTGAAGATAACCCGGTCAGGGTGGTGGTGGATAGTAAAGCACGTACCCCTCCAGGTTACAGGATTCTTAACCCTGATGCACCCACCGTCATCGCCGTCTCTAACCAAGCACCCCCAGAGAAAATTAAATCATTGGAAGCCAGAGAAACTACAGAAGTTGTTATCTGTGGGGACAAACAGGTTGATCTTAATTGTTTAATGGAAAAATTAGGGGAAAGAGGGATTAAAACCTTAATGCTTGAAGGAGGATCCACCCTGAACTATTCCATGTTCAATGCAGGATTGGTAAGGGAAGTAATGGTTTGCATTGCTCCTATGATTGCCGGAGGAATCAAGGCTAAGACCCTGGTTGATGGTGAAGGTGTGGATTATATGAAAGACGCATTCAGATTAAGATTTAAAAAGAGCTACAACTTGGGAAAAGATCTCATAGTAGAATATGAAGTACTATAAAATATGAAATAGGGAGTAGTATAATTTGAAAACATTATACTTTTCAAACATTACAATATGCCTTTTTTCTCCAGTATTTGAAGAGGATTATCTCTCAAAACTTTTTTAACTTCTTTTTCATGCAACCCTGCACCTAATGCTATGTTGGATGCCATTTCATAGTTTATCAGGTCTTCTGGTGCATGAGTATCGGTATCCACCACCAGATTGGCTCCCACTTCCTGGGCCACCTGGGCCACATGGCCATTACCAAGACTGTGACCCTTTCTGGCGCTTATTTCTAAGGCTATATCATTTTTTTTAGCAACACGTGCTTCTTCATGAGTTATAAGTCCAGGGTGTGCTAGCACATCAACATCAGGACAGTTAACCGCACTCCAGTTGGTTCCCTCAATCACTGGTTCCACCAGGGTTTCACCGTGAACCACAATAATCTTTGCCCCTAATTCTCTGGCTTTACGTGCCAGTTTAGGGATTATTTCAGCAGGAACATGGGTTATTTCCGCCCCGGGAATGACTTCAATATCCCAGTTTTCCCGAATATCCAGAACTGCGTTGATAATGTTGCCCACACAATCTATGTTGGTTGCATCCACATGGTCAGTGATGGCCACTGCCTGATGACCTAAAACCTGGGCTCGGCGAGCAATTTCTGATGGTAAAAGTTCCCCATCACTGAATATGCTGTGGGTGTGCAAATCTATTCTCTTTCCCATAAAGCTTCTCCTGATTTATGTAAATTATCTTTAATATTATGTTAATCTTTCCTGCTTATTTATTTATCAGAGAATATAATAAATGTGGTGATAAATTGCAATCTGTAGTATTCGCCCCCTCTCATATAACCGGTTTTTTTGAGATCATTGATCATCCCAACCCCCTGATCAGGGGATCCCGAGGCGCGGGAGTGGTCCTGGATCAGGGAGTTACAACCCGCCTAAATATTAGTGAGGGTAGTGGTGAAACCATTATTAAAACCAGCGGGAAGCTCAGTGGCCAAAAACACCCACTGGAAGATTCAGTTACCTATAAAACAATAGATTTACTCAGACAAAAATTCCCAAAAGAAATAAAATGGGATGATTTAAAGATAAACATTCAGCATGAGACCCAGGTACCTATTGAGGCTGGTTTTGGAGTGTCAGCAGGATTTGCACTGGGAACTGCTTTAGCATTATCAAAACTTCTTAAACTACCCCTTACATTTAACCAGGCAGCTGCAGTAGCACATCATGCTGAAGTGGAGTTAAAAACAGGCATGGGTGATGTTATGGGTGCGGTAGTTGGAGGTTTCCCCATAAGATTAGAACCGGGTGCCCCAGGTTATGGTAAAGCGGACAAAATACTCAGTGGAACTAAAAATAATGATAACAATAATGAAGAGGAAAACGGACTTTTTGTAATATCTAAAAGTCTGGGAACCATTGAAACCTCATCTGTACTTCGAGATCCGGCCATGACCAGTAAGGTGAATACTGTAGCACACCATCTACTTGGAAAATTACTTTCAAATCCTCATGTGACACATTTCATGGATTTATCCCTTAACTTCTCCCAGGAAACTGGTCTCATTGATCCAGAAGTTATGGAAATTGTGGAAGTGCTTAAAGATGAGACCATGGGTGCATCCATGGCCATGCTTGGAAAAACAGCCTTTGCAATATCAGAAACTCCAGATTCCAGTGTTGAAGGGACTATGGTGGCCAGAGTGGACGATTGTGGTTGCAGAATTGAGTAAAATGATATGAAAGTGGATTCACTTTTTAATGTCAGTGACATCTTCAATCACATAACTGATTCCTTCGGCATCCATTTTTTTGGTTAAACTTCGGGTCATTTTACCCACAGTAAAGACTAGCACGTTTAAACCTCTTTTAGCAGCGGCAATTGCTGATTGGGGGGTGCCAAATTCAAAATCAGGTTCAATTTCCAGTTTATCTGTCAGAGCTCTGGAAACTGTACCCATTATACCCACCCTTTGAAAGGGTTCTGGATATTTTTCCAAAATTTCTCGAATTTGATCCAGGTTACAAACCCGGGAACCACCTTGGTTGATAGTAGGGAGTTTAATAATAACAATAAATCCAGGTTTCAATTCTATTGTACCGCCTAGGCTTACCAGTGCCACATCTTCACCTTTTTTGGCATCGTGCAGCACCTTAGCATGGGCAGAGGTTTTTTCTTTTCCGGCGTACAATACACCTTCGTCCATTTTAAGCCACACTGTTTCCCCTTCTTTCAAATCTTCCCTGGAAAGGGCCGGCCACACAGATTTATATGTAGTCATGGTATCTAGGACCTGATCAGCATATTTGCGGAGATCAATAGCCCCTATTTTCACTTTTTCAACCCCACGCTTGGTTATATTGTAACGTGGCTGTCCACTACATGTTTCCACCCATCCTTCATCAACCAGTGTCTTCAAATTTTCTGAAACTGCCTGGACTGTGATTCCCAATTTATCAGCAATATCCTTCTGACGTAGGTGTGGTTGGCCTTTGGCAATCTCAGCCAAAATTTGAAACTTGGTGAGTTCCCCTTTTTTCTTAAAAACCTTCATAAATCCACCATCTTTGATTGAAATATTAATTTAACTTTTCAATATTTAAAATTCTTCTGTAGAATATCTTTAGTTTTTCATAGTTTAATTTTTCATGGTTTGATCATTTGTATGAACCAACTGATAATACTATATTCTAATGGATTAAATGATTCCATTCAGAGATTCATTGAATATTTCCAGAAATTTTTCCTCTTTGTCCAGGGGGATGTAGGCACCACAGGCTGTAGAGTGACCACCACCACTACCCCCTACCTTTGATGCCACCTTGCTTATCATCTGGCCGAAATTGATTCCATCAAAGGCTAAAAGCCGGGAACAACGCAGTGAAACTTTTAAATTATCATTTTCTTCATTTATACTGGTAAAACCTAGCATAGGTTTTTTCCAGTCACCATAACTTAAAATCATGCCGGCTATGGTACCAATGACCTCACTTTTTATTCCGTTCCCATGGAAGTACTGCAGGTTTTTCAAACTTTTTATACGATCTTCTTCCTGGATCCACTCCATCTTCTGTGCAAGGTAACTGCGGTGTTGTTTGCCTAACTCTTCCATTTCATCCAAACTGCTACTTCTATCACCTTTAATAACTTTTAAGGCTATTTCAGGATTTTTATGTCTACTGCAAGCATTTATGGCTGTGGAAAACTCACTGGCATCACGTAGTGGTGAATATTTTTCTTCTCTCAGAAATTCATAGTAGTCCCCTGAAACCAGACGGGGAACGTATTTAACATAACGAGGAGGTACAGCCCGGCTCATCATTCTAACCAGTTCATTGAAAAGTCTTCTCTTTTCATCGATAGTAAGATCGTAGAGGGTACGTTCTTTTTTACCATTTTTAATTGGAATATCCAGTTTTTTTAATAATTGGATGGCTTCATTACGGTTATTGGTAATTGGGAGATTAACATCACCAAAATAGGAAAGAGCCACAAATAGGGGCCGGGTCTGCCTTCCATATATAGCCAGATCACTGGCTGATTCTAACATACCCCTATTAACGCTATCTTTAACTATTTCTTGATTAACACCCACTAGTTTCCCTGATAAATTGTTTTGCATGTCGCCTATGGCACTCAAAACACCAATCCAACTCAAATCATAAAATTGGAACGTTTTAGCCAGAAGGTAACACATACCTCCACCTGAAACTTCGAAAGAACCATCAATACCATGATAATGGGGATTTACCTCCAAAAAACCCTTTTCGTCTGAAACTTTCCTTAATGGGGGATGATGATCCAGGATAAGAACTCGGGACTCTGAGGTTTTGAAATGATCCAGATTTTGCCCTGAACCCAGATCAGAGAATATGGTAAGTTCATTCTCTTTTTTTAAATCGGGAATCATATCCAGGCTTATGAATTCTATTTCATGATCTATTTCCAGGCGGTCAAGGGTTGATGACAAAATTGCTCCTGATGATATGCCATCACAGTCTATGTGGCTATATATTTTAACATCTTCTGCATTTTTGACTATTTCATGGGCCTTAGACAGTGATTTATTCATAGTATTCGGAATAACGGTCATCAACATCCCTTTTATAATATAATCCAGTTTCAATGGTTTTTTAAAATTAAGTCATTAACTATTAGAATTATTTAGTCTGCTGTTATGATCTGGAGCCATTGATTAAGTTGCTGATTTTAATGAGAACTTCATTTTTAGTCATTTTTTTATCCACAATTACCCTTCCAGATTTTTCCCACCATGAGGGAGGATATGATTTATATTTTTCTACAGAAGGATTCAAACCCAGTTTTTTAGCTGCCTGGGAGATTTCACGTATTTTAGGTGAGCTTACCGATAGTTTTTTGGGAATTTTCCTTCCCTCAGATCTGGTCTTCTTAGAATCAATATAATCAGGCCAAATGATTGTTCTTTTTTCATCCTTCATGTTAATTCTTCCTTCACAGCTCCAAATTTAAGTCATACCCTTCATTTCATCCATTAATTTCATAAGCATGTCTTTTACAGTGTACTTATTGGGTGCAATGGATTCTATTCCCATATTATTCAGGGGTTTCTGGGTTATGGGGCCAATAACTGCCACCATGATTTTTTCATCTTTTAAATTTTCTATTAATCTATTTTTTTTATTTCCAGCCATTTCAAAAAGGTTGGTAACAGTAAGGGGGCTGGTAAAGGTTATTGCATCTATATTTCCCTTAATGACATCATCGATAAGTGTTTCAACTTTACTTTTATCCTTAGGCTGGATTGATTTATATGCCTCTGCCAAAATAACAGTGGCCCCCATGTTCTTCAAGCCTTCAGGAAGCACATCTCTCGCTTTAAATGTCCGTGGAACCCCTATTTTTTTATCTTTTATATCAATCTTCTGGAACTCTTTCAGAAGTCCTTCAGCAGTATAATCATCAGGCATAATATCGGTGTTCAACCCATATTTATTCAAAACCCTTTCTGTGCGGGGTCCTATAACTGCAACCTGACATTCAGGATTAAGATTTTCTTTGAAATCGTTACAGTATTTGAACAATGATTTCAGTGATGCAGGGGATGTGAATATTATCCAATCAAGATTTTGGGCCTCAGAACAAAGATATATTAAGGATTTACTGGGGAAAGCCTCAAGTTCCAGTGTAGGAACCACCAATGGAATGCCCCCGTTGTCTTTAACTATCTCAACTGCGGGTTGTGCCCTTTCTATAGGCCGGGTTATGGCAATAGTTTTACCTTTAAATCCTTCTGATTTGTTCATGCCATATCCTCTGACCTATTATTTTGAATTTCTCTAAATACATCCACCACTGGCCCGATAATCACCAGGGCAGGAGGATTGATATTTTTTTGGTGAATGTCTTCTAGGGTGCCCAGAACAATCCTTTCATCGGGACTGGTTCCATTCTCAATAACACAGACCGGAGTTTTAGGATCCTTATGTTCCATTATTTCTTGTATATTTTCTTCTAGGTTAGCAACACCCATGAGAATAATAATTGTATCAGCATTATAATTCCATTTAACCTGTTTATCTTTCTTGGTGGGATCTTCATGACCAGTTACCACAGTAAAAGAGGTTGCCACTCCTCTGTGGGTTACAGGCAATCCTGCTGTAGTGGGAACACCAACAGCTGATGTTACTCCAGGTACCAATTCCACAGAAATTCCTTCCTTTAATAGGGCCAGCATCTCTTCACCACCCCTTCCAAAAACAAAAGGATCTCCTCCCTTAAGCCGAACTACTACTCCATGTTTTTTACCCTGTTGGATGAGTATCTCGTTTATTTCGTCCTGTTTTTTGGAGTGGGCTCCTGCTCTTTTACCCACATAGATCATTTCGGCTCCATTAGCGTAGTTTAGGATTTCCTCATTGGCCAGACGATCATAAACCACCACATCTGCTTTTTTCAGGGTTTTAATAGCCTTAAGAGTCACTAAATCGGGATCTCCTGGGCCTGCTCCTACTAAATATACTACCATTAATTCACCGTGAAAATTTAATTGAAATATTTATCGATTGGTTATTATCTATCCTTCAATTCTTTTTATCAGACTCAATTTATTGATTAAATTTTAATAATTAATAATGCCCTTGAAAAACTTCAAACCATCATCTGATCCTAAGATTGATTCTGAGGCTCTTTCTGGATGGGGCATAACGGCACAAACCAATCCTTCAGGATCACATACTCCAGTAATGGATTCCATTGAACCATTAGGATTATTTCCTTTGAATCCGAGAACTATCTGATCCTGATCATGGAGCTGGTCAATATATTCAGTGTAATACCTGCCTTCAGCGTGGGCAATGGGCATTTTGATGACTTCGTTTTCCTGGTACAGGTGAGTGAATGGTGTTCTGTTGGTTTTAACCTCAAGTTCCACCCATTCACAGATGAATTGGGCCTTTTGGTTTAAGGTGAAGACTCCTGGGACCAGTCCCACTTCTGCCAGTATCTGGGCACCGTTACAAATGCCTAAAACTGGTTTTTCATCCTTCACAACCTCTTTAATTCCTTCAATTACTGGGGTGATTGCTGCTATGGCTCCTGCCCTGAGATAGTCTCCGTAGGAAAATCCTCCAGGGATAACGATTGCATCGAAGTTGGATAGATCTCTCTGGTTCCACCATACATACTCTGGTTGGCCACCAGCCAACTCCAGGGCGCAGAATACATCCCGGTCACAGTTAGAGCCAGGGAAGCGTATGATCCCCACTTTCATTTTAGTCCCCCGTGGGATTGATTTGGATATGGTAGTCGTGGATAACCGGGTTGCAGAGCAGCCGTTCACACATCTCCACCACCTGGTTTTGGGCCACATCAGGATTTGTTGCTTCCAATGTGAACTTTATAGTTTCCATGGTAGATGTATCTTCCACCTGGTAATCCAAAAGAGCCAGTGCCCTCTGGATAGTGGAAGCTTCTGGGTTTAGCATTCCTTTTTTCAGACTAATTTCTACTTTTGCATTGTATTTCATAGCATCACCAGAATTTTTATTAGGATATGTTTTTTTTATTGTTATCTGAATTTTTATTAGTTTTAATTGGTTATCTAAATAAATTTATATGAATCAATTAACTTTATCTCAATTAACTTGTATCATGGGATTTATCCTGAGAATCAGTCAGATCTCTGATTAATATGTATCAAAAATCCAAATTCCATCTTTTTTTATCTTTTTCATCCAATATTATGTTAGTCACCTTCTGGTAAGCTTCAATAACTCCGGATTCCCCCTTCCTGAAGAGATCTTTATCCATAATGTCTCGGGTCTTCTGATCCCAGAAACGACAGGTGTCTGGACTTATCTCATCACCAAGAACTATATTCCCCATATAGTCTCGACCGAATTCAATTTTAAAATCAGGGAATAGTAACCCTCTGCTTTCTAGGAAATCTTTTATAACCTGGTTAATTTTCATGGTTATTTTGCGGATTATTTCCAGATCCTGATTGCTTGCAATTCCCAGAGCATGAATTATATCATCATTTAACATGGGGTCATGGTATTCATCATTTTTAAAGTCCATCTGGATGATGGGTGGATTGAAAGTTTGCCCTTCCTGGAATGGGAATCTCCTTAGGAGACTTCCTGCGGCGATGTTCCTAGTTATCACCTCTAGAGGTATCATATCCAGTTTATGGGAAAGCATAAAGCCAGGTTCAGGTAAATCAATGTATTGGGTTTTTATCCCGGCATCTTCCAATAACATGAAAAGTTTAGCTGAGATCAGGGAATTGTAGTAACCCTTCATTCCCATAACTTCTTTCTTCGCACCATCACCAGCTGTTATGTCGTCTCGGAATTTCACCATAACTTGCTGAGGGTGGTTGGTCTGGTACACATCTTTGGCTTTACCCCGGTACAGGAGATTTTCCTTATCAAGATTCATGTTCAACTCCATTTTCTTTATTTAGTGTCAAATGTTTATATAGATATTAAACTACATTAAGATAAAACTACACTAGAAATTTATTATAGATTAAGATTGTAATAGATGTATAGCATCAAAATGAGTTATAAAATTAGGTAAGATTATATTCATTTATTCAAAAGTAGAAAATTTTTCTCAAGGTGAAATTCGTGTGTGGAATAGTGGGATGTATACTTAAAACTAATAAAGCAGCACCAGTACTCCTGGATTGTGTGCAACGCTTGGAATACAGGGGGTACGATTCAGTGGGTATTGCTACCTGCTCATCATCGGGAATCCGGATAAAAAAAGACAGGGGAAAAATAGACGAAGTTTCACAGAAACTTCAACTAGATGAACTCCCAGGAGAAATGGGCATAGGACATGTTCGTTGGGCTACCCATGGCCTTCCAACCCAGGAAAATGCACACCCTCACACCGATTGTGAGGGAAAAATTGCAGTAGTACACAATGGAATCCTTGAAAACTACAAAGAACTTAAAGATCGTTTAGAACGTGAAGGACACCATTTTACTTCTCAAACCGATACAGAGGTTATTGCCCACCTCATTGAAAAATACCATAAACAGGGGTTAAGTCTTGAGGAAGCCATGAACCAGACCATTGATAAACTCCACGGTTCATATGCATTTGCTGTTATATCCTCTGATGAACCCAATAAAATCATGGGTGTTAGAAAGGAAAGCCCACTGATTCTAGGTTTGGGGGATGGTGAATATTTCCTGGCTTCTGATGCTCCTGCCATATTACAGCACACCAGGAAGATCATCTACTTGGCAGACCATGAAACTTTCATCATGGATGATGAGGGAGTCACTGTTAAAGACCGTGATGGTAAAGTAGTGGACAAAAAGATTGAAAACATTAAGTGGACTCCTGAAATGGCTCAGAAAGGCGGATACGATCATTTCATGTTAAAAGAGATTCATGAACAGCCAAAAGCAGTTAAAAATACCCTATTCGAGGTTTCAGAAATTGAGAAAATCGTCAGCAAATTCCCTGAATTTAAAAGAATCACCTTTGTGGCTTGTGGAACATCATACCATGCTTCCATGGTTGGGAAATATCTTTTTGAAGGACTTTTAGGTCTACCCACTGATGTGATGTTGGCTTCTGAGTTCGAATTTGCTGCAGACGCCCTGGACCCCGAATCCCTGGTTATATTCATCAGCCAGTCAGGAGAAACTGCTGATACATTAAAAGCACTTAAAATAGCCAACAAAAAAGCAGAAACACTGGCCATTGTCAATGTACTTGGCAGCACAGCTACCAGAGAAGCAGATCATGTTATATTCACCCGAGCCGGTCCAGAGATCGGTGTGGCCGCTACAAAAACATATATCAGCCAGTTAACCTGCATATATCTCTTGGTAGCATGCATGGGTCGAAAAAAATGGCTATTAGAACAACTTCAGAATATTCCAGATTGCATGGAAGAAGTACTATCTTATGAGGATGAAATCCGCAAAATGGCTGATAAATACAAAGATTCGAATGATTTTTTCTTCATTGGCAGAGGATTTTCCTATCCCACAGCAATGGAGGGTGCACTAAAACTCAAAGAGATTACATACATTCATGGTGAGGGATACGCTGCTGGAGAGCTTAAACACGGACCATTAGCATTAATTGATGATGAAGTTCCAGTGGTAGCTGTGGTGCCTCCTGGTAAAAGTCATGATCGGACACTCAGTAATGTTGAAGAGGTAAATGCCAGAGGAGCGCGGGTTATAGCCCTGGGAGCATCTGATGATGATGTTCTAAATTTTGAAGCTCATGATATGATAAAATTCCCTCCAGAGATTAGTGAGTTATTATCACCCCTAATTTATGTGGTACCCCTGCAGTTATTATCGTACCATATAAGTGTTGCCAGGGGTATTGATCCGGACAAACCCAAAAACCTGGCTAAATGTGTTACTGTGGAATAAAAAATTATATTATTCCCTTTTCAATATATCCGTCAGATTTTTACTATTTTAATATAATCAGTTCCAAAATTGATATTTTTCAGGTGCTGGTGATAATTGGGTGGATGATCACATATTTAAAGGTGTTTTGAAATAATATTCTATATATAAAAAAATTTAAAATTCAAAATATAGAGAGTATACTAAAAAATATAAAGAAACTTAGATTTGGCAAAAAAAAATTCAGATTTAACACCAAATTCTAAGTTACAATCCATAACACTTAGAATGGTAATCCACAGAATTTGGTTAATTAAATGAAATTTATGTTATGTTTATGAATATAGGGTAATTTGAATGACACCTAAAAAATCTGGAACAATTTTCATTGTTTTAATGATTGCTATGATTGCATTTGGTGCTGCTTCAGGTGCTAACGCTTTAAACATAGGTACAGATATTGGTGTGGGTTTAATTCCGTCTGATCTCAATTTCAATGGTGAACAGAAGATCAGCCAGATAGGTGATTCTGATTTTTCACCGGTACATATTTACCGACATGTTCAGATAAACACCACCAACACCACCAATAAAACCACCAGTAACACCACCAAGAAGGTTAATAACACTACAACTAACAATACCAATTAAACTTACAAAAGTTAAATTAATACCTAACTTACTAATATCAAACATTTTTTCAGGAAATTATCTATTATTAACGATGGATGTAATTTTTAGCCGAAGATTGATGTTGAACTCTTTAAGAAACTCTTTAAGAAAGGTTAATTGGTGAATTATCTTTTAAATATATTATCCCTTCCTTTAAGAATAATGCAAATTAAGTGTTGTATAAATTTGGATACTGGATGAAATTAGTGATTTACTTGTTAAATTTATGAATTAGATGAATAGGTGATTTAATGTCCGAGGAAAATAAAGTTGGAGTGAAGATTCGTCAGGTAAGAGAAGATCGTCAAATGTCAGTTGAAGAACTGGCAGAAGCCAGTTATAGCAGTGTTGAATTAATTGAAGACTTGGAAAGCGGTGCACTGGTGCCGTCATTAACTCCTCTTTTAAAGATCGCACGGGCACTGGGTGTGCGTTTAGGCACATTCCTTGATGATGCCCCTCAAAGTGGCCCATTCATGGTCAAATCTGGAAAATCAGATAACATAATACGATTTTCAGGACAAGGTCTTGGTGAACACAGTAACAAGAGTGCTCTGGAATTCTACTCACTGGCTTATGGGAAGGGTGACAGGCACATGGAACCATTCATTATTGATGTTCATCCCACAGAAAACCAGGATTATCAGTTAGCATCCCATGAAGGTGAAGAATTTCTTTACGTTATACAGGGAAAGATAGAAGTACTTTATGGGCAGGAAAACTACATTTTAGAGGCAGAAGATAGCATATATTATGATTCTGTTGTCCCCCACCATGTTCACGCCAAAGAAAAAGATTCAAAGATGTTAGCGGTGGTTTATACCCCATTTTAAAGGGGATGTCAATACATTTGGAGAATTAAATTAGATTTGGAGAATTATTAATGTATACAATAACAGTTACCCCTCGTTTCGGAGACGCCGATGGTTTAAGACATATAAACAACATAGTCCTTGCAGAATGGTTTGAACTGGCAAGAAATCGCATTTATCGTTTATTCACACCTGATTTAGACTTGAGTTATGAAAAATGGAAACTCATAATGGTGAAAACAGATTTCGAATTTTTAGGGCAGATGTACTACAACGGTGATGTGAACATAAAAACCAGCATCATAAGAATAGGTAACAGCTCATACACTACCTACCACGAAGCATGGCAGTCTGGCCATATTAAAGCAAAGGGAACCGCAGTTTTAGTGAACTATGACTTCATTCAACAGAAATCAATGCCAATACCCCATGATATAAGGGAAAAACTGGAAGAATATCTGGAAGACTGCCCAGAATGAATTTGTCAGTTATCTTGAATATTTGAAAAAAATCCATCTAATAAGATCATATCTAATCATACTTGATATCATTAGAAAATGAGCACATAATTAAATGGGATAATTAAACAGAGGTTTTAAAATGGTTTTCACGGAGCTAACTATTGGTGATTACCTGGAAAAAATGGTCAAAAAGGATCCCAATCATGAATTTATGGTTTACCCTGATCGGGATCTCCGTTTTACTTACAAAGAGTTTGATGAAAGGGTTAACCTTCTGGCTAAAGGTTTACTTGCAATCGGGATAAAAAAAGGTGACCATGTGGGCATCTGGGCCAAAAATGTACCGGACTGGCTCACCTTCATGTTCGCCACTTCCAAAATAGGAGTAGTGCTGGTCACAGTAAACACAGCTTACAAAAGCCATGAACTTGCTTATGTTCTGGAACAGTCAGACATGAAAGCACTGGCTATTATTGACGGATTTCAGGATGTAGATTACCTTCAAATAGTTTATGAACTGGTCCCTGAACTAAAAACCCAGGAAAGGGGAAAACTAAAAAATAAAGATTTCCCATTTTTGGAAAATCTCATATATGTGGGCCAGGAAAAACACCGGGGAATGTATAACACCAACGAACTCCTATTATTAGGGAAACATGGAGATGAGGAGAAATTTCAGAAGATCAAGGCCTCTGTTAATAATGATGAAGTGGTGAACATGCAATACACTTCAGGAACCACTGGATTCCCCAAGGGAGTGATGTTAACCCACAGGAACATCCTCAACAATGGTTACTACATAGGGGAACGACAAAAATTCACAGAAAAAGACAAATTATGCATAACAGTCCCACTTTTCCATTGTTTTGGTATTGTACTAGCAGTAATGGCTGCCTATAGTCATGGAGCTACCATGGTGATGGTGGAAGTCTTCGACCCCCTATTGGTTCTGGCAGCAGTTCAAAAAGAACGCTGCACAGCATTATATGGAGTTCCAACCATGTTCATCGCCGAATATAGTCATCCCATGTTTGAAATGTTCGACCTATCTAGCCTACGCACCGGTATCATGGCAGGTTCCACCCCACCCATTGAAGCCATGAAAAAGGTGGTCAACGATATGAACATGACTGAAATCACCAGTGTATACGGTCTCACAGAAGGATCACCAGGATTCACTCAGACCGGTGTGGATGATCCCCTTATAAAAAGAGTGGAAACCGTGGGTAAACCATTACCTGAATGTGAAGTAAAAATAGTTGACCCAGAAACCGGTGAAAATTTGGGAACCGACCAGACAGGTGAAATATGTTGTAAAGGTTACAACGTAATGAAAGGGTACTATAAAATGCCAGAAAAAACCCGTGAAGTTATAGATGAAGATGGATGGTTACACAGTGGAGATCTGGCAACTTTAGATGAGGATGGGTATTATTCCATTGTAGGTCGTATTAAAGACATGATTATTCGTGGTGGAGAAAACATTTACCCCCGCGAAATCGAGGAATTTTTATACACCATGCCTGGAGTCCTGGATGTTCAGGTAGTAGGGATCCCTGATGAGAAGTATGGGGAAATTGTAGGTGCCTGTATCATCCTGGAAGAGGACTCAGAACTCACTGAAGAAGATGTACGGGACTATGCCCGAACCAAGATTGCCCGTTTCAAAGTACCTAAACATGTTTTTGTTGTAGATGAATTTCCACTCACTGCCAGTGGCAAGATACAAAAATTCATACTCAGAGAACAGGCAGAAAAATTATTAAAAGAGAAACTGGAAAAAGAAGAATCTTCCCTGTAATTTTTCCAAAAACATCTTTTTCTAAGCTTTCAACATGTTTGCATTTAGTTGATGAGTTAATATTATATTTAAGGATTTAAAATTATATTTAAGGACTTATTATTAATAATTGAAACGTGATAAAAAAATTAGACATGATTATAATCCTCAAATTCAATCATTTTTTATACATAATTGTAGAAGTTTTTACACACATAATGGTGGAAAAATATGTCACTTTTAACGTTAGCATATCCCAAAATCAGTGAAGAGGACTATCAATGGATTCAAGGATTTCGAGAAGAAAATGACGAGCTTTACCATGGAGTAATGGAACCTCACTTCATTTTAGTATTTCCAGTATTTAACCAGAGACCAGAGACATTTATAGAGGAAATTAAAAGACGTGCTGCCGGTCATATGGAGATAAACTTTGTTTTAAGATGTGCAATTATGGATAAAGATGCATTCACTCCTTACTGGCATGTCTACCTGGTGCCAGATGAAGGGTACAGTCAGATCATTAAACTCCATGATAACTTATATTCTGGAAAACTGGCCGATGAATTACGCCTGGATCTGCCCTTTATTCCCCATATTGTAATTGCCAATTCAGTGGAGAAATGGACCTGCAAGGAACTGGTAGATCAGATAAATGGTTTGGATATCCAAATAAAGGGGAGTATCATGGAGCTAGATGTAGTTGAATATCAAGATGAACAGGTTGAAACTCTTGAGAAAATAAAATTATCAACTCCCTAATCATCATGGCAATTTTCAAATCACTTTATTAATACATTAGATAAAATCACGAATAATCACTTGAATTTAATTGGGTGAATCATTTAATATTTATTGGATAAATCACTTTAAATTCAATTGAATAAATAATATGTAAAAACAGATAAGCATCAATTTTTTTCCAACACGAGAAAATGATAATAATAAGAAGAAAAAAGAAAATAGTGGAGTTATTTCCCATTGGAAGTTCTAAAGGAGCTTTAAATAACAGGAGAGAACCCCTTTTTTATGGTTACATAAAGCTTCGTCGTGTTGAGGGTCAACTAAAGATTCACAAATTCATAATTAAGAAAGATAAAGAAATCATCCTACCCCCCAGTGAGGCAATAAAGATCCTCAGAAAACAGAATGTATTCATGGTAGGCAGTGACTCTGACAGTGAAGAATTCCTCCATTCATTAAATATAAAATATAAACACACTCTTATCTGCAGACACTGCACATTCGAAGGCTTTATCACACTCATCCAAAAAGAAAAATCATATTTTTATCATGGAGATTATCTCTGCCGTTTATGTGCAGAAAACGAGATAAAAAGGGAGTTAAAAGCCCGATCGTATGATATGAGTACTTTTCCCAGATTCAGGAGAATATTGGATGAAACCGGAGATCTGGCCAAGGTGTTAAGTGTTTTTGATCCACGATTTGACCCCCTAAAAAATCAAAAACTCACATTATACGATAAAATAACCACTAAAAAAGCAGATAATCTTCCAAAAATTAGGATAGACACCCTCAATATTCCTGAAAAACTTAAAGATTCTCTCAAAACACAGGGCACTTATCTGCTGCCAGTGCAGGTTCTGGCCCTTCAGGCCGGACTCCTGGAAGGAGAGAACCTCCTGGTGGTTTCAGCTACTGCCAGTGGAAAAACACTGATCGGGGAGATGGCTGGAGTATCACGCGCCCTTGAAGGAGGAAAACTTCTCTTTTTAACTCCACTGGTGGCATTGGCCAATCAGAAATACAGAGATTTTGAAAAAAGATACCAGAAAATGGGATTAAAAGTTTCCATAAGAGTGGGAATGAGTAGAATAAAGGCCAAAGAAGAGCTCATCCTTCCTGATGAGAAAATAGATGATGCTGACATTGTTGTGGGGACATATGAGGGTCTTGATTTTCTACTACGTGCCGATAGATCATCCCAACTAGGCGATTTGAAGACCGTAGTGGTGGATGAAATTCACATGTTAGGGGATGATGAAAGAGGCCCCCGCCTCAGGGGACTTATTCATCGTTTAAAAACCCTTTTCCCCCATTTACAGTTAATCGGATTATCAGCCACCATAAAAAATCCCCAGAAAATCGCCCAGGAATTTGGCATGAAACTGGTTGAATATCCATTGCGACCCGTGCCACTGGAAAGACATCTGATATTTGTCAGAACAGAAGAGGAGAAAAATCATCTCCTTGCCCAATTATCCCGTGTTGAATACCAACACCGGTCAAATAAAGGATATCATGGTCAAAGCATCATTTTCACAAACTCACGCCGCAAAACTCATATTCTTGCTGATTATCTGGTTCGAAGGGGTGTTAAAACAGCAGCCTATCATGCTGGTTTATCATATGCCAAAAAAAATAAAATAGAGAAAGATTTTGGAAATCAGAAACTGGGGGCAGTGGTGACCACTGCCGCACTGGCTGCTGGTGTTGATTTTCCTGCTTCGCAAGTGTTATTTGAGAGTTTGACCATGGGAAACAAGCAACTAACTCCAAATGAATTCTCTCAAATGCTTGGCAGGGCTGGCAGACCCACATATCATGATCAGGGAAAGGTGTACCTTTTACCAGAAGTGGGAAGAAGCTATGGGGATGAAACTGAGGAAGCACAGGCCATGAACCTTCTATCCAGTGAAGTGGAACCGGTTAATGTCACTTATTCTGAGGACAGTCAAATTGAACAGTTCCTAGCAGATGTTTGTGCAGGATGTGTTGACACCTTCCTGCAGATAGAACAGAATTATGAAGATGAAGAGTTACCCTTACCATTTGAAGAGGCTTTCAATATCCTGTTAGATTATAGTTTGGTGAAGGAAAAAGAAGGCAAAATAACACCTACTAAATATGGTAGGGCAGTTGCTATGTCCTTTTTAGATTACCCCTGTGCTGAATTTGTTCGCAAGAACCTAGTAAAGATGCGTCCTATGGATATTGCACTGAAACTGGAGCCTTTTGAAAATGCATATCTTTCCAATAGAATCACCACCCAAATGGGACGTATTCTTAAAATAAACATGTCCAGTCGTTTGTTTGCTGACAGCACCCTTGACATCCTCAGCTCAGGTACCGCAATTTCTAAACTGGAACCACATCTTAGGGAGCGTCTGATGAAGCTTCAAATGGATTTTTACACCTGCAAATGTAAGGAAAGACCATTTTGTGGTTGTTTTCAAAGGGAACTTTCCCGAAAAATAATTAAACAGAGACTTCAGGGGAAAGATCCAGTGGATATCAGCAGAAAACTCATGCGCGAATATGAAATCCATGCCTATGCTGGTGATATTTTCAGCTGGTTTGACTCCTTAATCAGGATGTTTGAGGCAGTGCGTAGAATAGCCAATGTTCATGGGAATAAAAAGGTTATTCGGGAGTGTGATGGATTGATAAGGAAAATAGAAAAGTAATTTTCCAGATTTACCCACAAATAAACTCCCATAATACGTTTTATATCTGTAATAACTATTAAAAATATTACAAATATTACAAATTTTCATGATAAATCTAGAAATCAACTTCAGGAACCTCTTCTGCGTAGTCTTCATGTTCGAAGAATTCAGCTTCCTGGAATTTAAAGAAATTAGACACAATATTATTAGGGAACACTTCACGTTTGTTGTTGTAGGTTAGAACAACTTCATTGTAAAATTCTCGGTACTTGGCGATTTTATCTTCAGTTTCTGATAGCTGATCCTGCAATTCTAGGAAGTTCTCATCAGCCTTCAGTTCAGGGTAGTTTTCTGCAACTGCAAAAAGACTTTTTAAAGTACCCTTTAAGGCATTATCCGCCTTTTCATTTTCTTTAACTGTTTCTGCGTTTTTTAAATCGGAACGGGCTTCACTAACTTCTTGGAATGTGGTTTTTTCATGGGTTGCATAACCTTTAACTGTTTCAACCAGATTTTTAATCAGGTCAGATCTTCTTTCCAGTTGAACATTTATCTGTGACCAGGCACCTTCAACTCCATTTTGAAGTTTAACCAGACTATTATAGATTCCAATGATGATTGCAAAGAATATAATAATGATTAAAACTACTACTCCGAATCCAATTAAGTTCCACATTAAATCACCTTTAAAAAAATCCTTTATTAATTATTAATCCTCTTATAATCTGTGTTATTTAAATATTTTTATGTTGCTAAAGTAATGGAGAATTCCAATAAACAACAGTAATACTCCATTTTATAGATTTGATATTTGGACTAATTTTTAGAAAATAAAAGATAGTTATAACTTAAAATGGTTGATAATTATTTAAATGTTACTATATTGTAAAATAAAAGGAAGAAAATGGTAAATGAGGTAAAAAAATGAGGTAATTAATTACCAGATTTACCATTGCTCCATCATATAGTATCCCAAACTCAGCATATATATTTTTTGAAAAGAACTTATTATTACTTTTTCACAAAATATAATGCCAAAACATGTGGCATAAAAAACTATGAAAATACCTTCGTTTTGGATAATAATGGTTTAAAATGGATATATTTCCTATAAAAGAGTAATAGTTCATGTAATAATGGGCCCGCTGGGATTCGAACCCAGGACCTCACGGTTATCAGCCGTGCGCTCTACCGCCTAAGCCACGGGCCCCTCAAATAGTAGTACAGCTTTTCGGATAGGATTAATTTAATTAAATTTAAAAACTGCAGGGGTAGATGCAAGATTTAGAGTTCATCCTATATAATCCTTGTGCTGCCACGGTGAATTTTTGTTAAAAATATGATATTTATTATGGTCAAAATCTCATTTGATCAAATTTTAATCATTATTTTTTTCACCATGATCTCTATTTCAGGACTGATGTTTTTATTCTAAGAATTTCAATTTATTAGTTCAATATTAGTTATGAGTTCAATATTAGTTATGAGTTCAATATTAGTTGTTAGTTCAATATTAGTTTTAGTTGTTTTAGGCAGATTTCAAAATCATTGTTATTCACTATTGCCAAGTTACAACCTAAACGTGCTGAAATATTTATCATGGCAAATCTCAACATCTTAATATGTTCATTAAGATGACTTTGCCTGTCTAAAAACCTTTTTTTAGAAGAATCAGTAAGTCTCCGTTTAATAATGTCTTCATAGTCAGATTCTATGATGATTATTAGATCAGGATTCATGATTTCAAAGGGTAGTGAAATCAGATATCCCTCTTTAAAGCAGTCTACACCATGAAGATCTAAAAGAACATTTTTTCGGTCCTTGATTTGAAAAGCAACTGTTTTCCAAATGTCATATTGGATTGAAAGTTCTAAACGAAACATTTCAACCAGAGTTGTTGCTAAGCCCCTGTTCTGGGCTGTTTTCAGCATTAACTCTCCATAGTTTATGTGGGAGTAATCTGAATTAAGGGAGACAGCCTTACATAGTGAAGTTTTCCCGACTCCCGGAACTCCCACTACAGCAACCCGCTCCCAGGGCCTCATTTTAAACACAACTTATATTGAGATTAATATTGAGACCTCAACACCAAAAATAGCGTTAATTATTTGTTTACCATTTCATTGATAGCTTCAGCCATCATATGGCCTTCAATCTCGATTTCTGCCTTGTCAATACCTTCTACTTTCTCTGCAGCAATTCTGGCTTGCATAGCCATGTTGGCAGCACTCATACAACCCGGATTTGTGGGTTTTATCACAATTTTGGCGGTTTTATCACTTTCGTTTACCTGTATATCGCTTACAAGTCCCATTTCCACAATACTGATTCCCATATGAGGATCAGCCACCTGGGAAAGAGCTTCTCTAATCTTAACTGTTAATTCTTCGCTCATAATCATACCTCAAAATTGGTTTTTATGGATTTTACACATTTTGATGTGGTTATAAAGTAAAATCACTTTAAAAAAACTTTCATATACATTAAATAAAGGTATTCTTTTATTTCCATATTAATAATATTTATATTTACTGCTTTTTTGATTATAATTTTTCACATATTTCTTGTTATTTACATGTTATCTCATTTTAATGGGCTATTAATGGCATATTCAAATCTTTTAAAGTTGGAACATGGGGGGATTAATAGTATAAATATTAATTTAACAGTTTTTCCTGGAAAAAAAGCTTTTTTTTGAAGTATGAGATAATATTAGAAGTATTTTATTGTTAGAAGTGTATATGCTAATTGGATAATATGGAAATGTTAGTGGAAATGGGTACTTCAGTAAAATATTTGCAATATTTTTTTGCAATATTTTTGATCATTGTATAGTAATCTCTTACACCGGCACTGTACCCTGCCAGATAACTGATAAAGTAACTGTTTATGGGGAATACATGTTTCCCATTGGAATTAATTCACCTCCAGAAGCAGCAAATAAAGATTTAGCAGGTATAAAAGCAGGATATATAGAAAAATCTTAAAATTTTTTAAATTTTTTCCTTTTTTTAGAATAAAATAATAGGGGTAGAAATAATCAAATCTAATTTATGTGCGGTTAGAGTTTTAACCATTATTCTTTCTCTTTATAAAAGGTTAGTTTATAAAATCTCAGCTTATCACCTATTTCAACCGGTGCCTCACCCGTACAGCAACACCTTTTTCTCCCCTTTTCATTTCATCCCCAGACATGGTGGCCTTACCAACACCAACCATTTCTCCGTTTCTGGTGACAACCACTTCATCTTTGGGAAGTATTCCAGGGTAGGCGTCCACCACTCCTGGGGCAAAAAGAGTGTTCGTCTGGAGAGCAAAATCAATTTCCACCCAGTTAACTCCAATATCATTCAAGATAGTCCCACCTTTCAAATTCAGACTGTAAAGACCGTTATCATGATGTAAGACAGCTATCTGCTCATCATCATGCATCAGGCGTCTGTCAAATCTTCCCCTTAACTTATAACCAAGGGGTATCATTTCGTCTGCTTTGCGGGTGTTGAACTGGTAACGGGCAATTGATCTGAGTTGATGGAGTTGTCTGGTATGTCCTTTAATCTTTTCATATTTTTTAGTTTCCCTTTTCAGGTTTTGCATTGATTCTGGAGAAGTGGTCCGATTATCTTGGCAGGTGAACGTGGCCTGTGGCAGATATTCTTGGCAGACAGTCATGTAACCATGTGCTACATGAGCTATAACTTCCATATCACCAACATAGTCACTTAAACATTTTCCTGTGAGTTTTATCTCTTCTTGTGACCAATCACCAATAGTTGAAACATCGTAAGACTGAATAGGGTAGGTATTTTCCATTTCTCGGGGGCAAACACCAAATGGAGATGTTAAAATAGCTTCCTGCAAACCTTTGGTGGCTTGGGTGAAAATACGATGGGATTTACTTGACGAATATGGTTTTCGCATGCTGCAGGGTAAGACCACCACCACTTCACCCAATGGATCTAAAAGACTCATCCGTTCCCTCCAACGACGTGCCTCGGGACGATTGAGTGAAGTTTCGGTGGTACAAAATACTTTAATCATTTGTTACTTCCTATTCTATTTTTTCATGACTTTAATAATGAAATTTCCATTTATTTTCATTAGTCATGAATACTATTACTTGTTTTCAATTAAATTCTTTATTCATTTGATTCAGGTCAATATCTATTTAAAATTAAATTCCCAACAGTTCCCTCAGTAAGCATGATATTGGCCATCCAACCATTTCACACCAGTGATCATGGCTGTTTCTCTTTTTAAACTGATTAAATCCTCCTTACTAAGGAGTTTTACATCATTTTTACCCACCATGCGAGTGAAATTAGCAATTTCTTCTGTAGAAATATTCAGAAAATTGGAAAGCCTTTTAATTCCATTTTCTACATTTAACTGTTTGGTTAGTTGTGGGTTTTGGGTGGCAACTCCAGTAGGACAGAGTCCAGTGTAACAAACACGATACTGTTGACAGTTCATGGCAATAAGTGCTGCAGTGCCAATGTAGATTGCATCTGCACCTAATGCCAAACATTTAGCAAAATCCGCTGAATTGGTGAGACCTCCTCCTGCAATAAGACTGATCTTTTCACGTAATCCCCTACTTTTAAGTTTTTCATGGGCACGGGGCAAAGCTGCCAGGATGGGAATTCCCATGTTGTCCCTCACGTATCTATCAGTGGCCCCTGTACCTGCACCAAAACCGTCCAGGGCAACAAAATCAACTCCTGCATTTGCCAGGATGTTTATATCATCTTCGACGTTGCCACAACCAATTTTAGCACCAATGGGAATTCCATTGGTAAGTTTTCTTAGCCAGTCAATCTTTTCTTTCAGTTCTGAAGGATTGGTGATGTCCGGGTGATGGGCAGGGGAATTTGCTGATTCACCTTTATTAAGTCCCCTGATTTCTGCTACTTCGGCAGTGATTTTTTCAGCAGGTAGATAACTTCCTTTACCAGGGTAAGCTCCCTGTCCAAACCGTATTTCCACAGCTCCTGCAGATTTGAGCAGTTCTTCATCTAAACCAAAACGTCCTGTGGAATATTGTACTATCATCCGTTCCGGAGAAATTTTCCTTTCTTCAGGAAGTACTCCTCCTTCACCGCTGTTAAATCCAATGTTCAGTTTAGCTGCGGTTTGGGAGATAACCAGGCGCACATTCCTGGAAACTGCTCCGAAACTCATCCCTGAGATCAGGATTGGGGAAGAAACTTTTAAAGGCTTTTTGGTATCAGGGCCAATTGTAATGGATTTATCAACTGGATCTTCCTGGTTCAGAGGAATTTGTTTGATCTGAGCAGGTAAAAAGTTCAGATCATCCAAGGTGTAGGGAATACTCTTTTCAGAACCCATTGAGGCTGTTAATTTTTTACCTTCACTTTTATCCTTGATTTCCACAAGTTTTTCATAAAAATCAGGGTCTTCCTCCTTATGTTTCTTGCGTAGGAATGTTTTACTCTCCCCTACTTCATCTATGTTACAGTAATAGATATCCTCGAGTTGGTACTCATAATATAAGGGGCAGGTGTTGCAGATGCAACCGTTAACTGGAACTTCACATTCGCTGGCTCCGGTACTGCAGTAAAGAAGTTCATCTGGGCAGTCATGGGGATAGCTGGGACAGAAAGAGCAATGGCATTTTGCTCTGTTTTCCGGAGTGTTTTTGATTCCAGTTAAGTGTTGTGAATCTGAATTCATTTTCATAACCTTTATTTTTTTTAATTTTTTTGAAAGTCAGATTTTTCTATCTTCACTTTAAATCTATTTATCTCCCATTCTAAAATATGATTGGCACCCAATTTTAGGTTTTCCTTGATGAGTTTTTGTTTTATTATGTTTATCCCCTTTTTTTGCCTTGACCCTCTTTTCATTAATATATCCTTTAAAGTACAATATAATGTCTATGGAAGAATATAAGATAAATCGTCTGGAGGAGATGGAAAACTTCGTGATGACCAATTCCTATGATAACCTTCTGGAAACATTCCAAAAACTCCCTACAAATAAGGGGCGCATTGTTCATGTTATAGGAGCCCCTGGAACCGGTAAATCTACCAATATCTATCATGCAGTTGACCAGTTGGATTTAAATATTTATGATGCGAAATTAAAATTACCTTCTCCTGATTTAAGTCCAAAAAATGTTTTTGATTTAATGTTGGAATCTATAATGGAAGATCTTGGGATTAACTCATCCAATCAGATATTAAGATATCTTGAAAACTTTGATGCAGTCCTATTTGCCGATCAATTCCATGACCCTCACTTAATATATGGAGATACAGTTGGTTTCAGCCAGTGGACGGATTTTATGGGAGTTAGCTCCTTCACTTTTTATTGGATGTGTGTAAAAGAATATCATGAACATAGAAATGACTTTAAGGATATAAACATGATTCTACAGACCGCATGGAGGGTTCATTTAGGTGGTGAAAAAAGGGATCTTTTCACAGATCTGGGTCCCTTATCATCCCTGGCAGTGGCATTGTTAAGATTGCCTTTTGAAGTGGTGAAAATATCTTATTCTGAAACAGAAACCATAAACATAGTTAAGAGCCATTTAGGTGATGTAAATAATAATGATATAAAACATTACATGAAAAAATATGGTAATAAACCTCGTTTCATATGCAATGCTATCAAAACAGATTTATAAACTAATTAAGCTTTAAAATAACGAATTAATAGATGATGATGTTAGTAAGATATTGATTTTGGAGAAAAAGATAAGTTAATTTATATTGTAAACCTTTTCAAAGAGTAAATTGGAGTAAACATGATAACAACATTGATCAAGTCCACCCGTCTTAGTTGGGCTTCAAAAAATGCCAACATGTATCTCCTGGCACTTACATATGCTTACTTTTCTGCAACACCAATTAACAATCCATTAGAAATAATTGTTGGCCTTATTCTGGTTACTGTTTTGTGGGGAGCCCTGTACACATTAAATGATTTAACTGACCTGGATGTGGATCGCAGGGATCACTTAAAACAGGATCGTGCATTCATTCAAAACAACGTTGATCAAAAGTTCATTCTCACTTTTTTTGCTATTATGATATCAATTGTTTTTATAATATCATTTACAACATTCCCTGAAGCATTTACAGTGATACTGTCCTTGATGTTTATAAATCAATTAATCTATACTCTTCCACCCATACGGCTGAAAGAAACCAAATTTGCCCCATTTTTTAGCACAGCAACCAATTCTGTCCTGCGTCTGGCATCCTGTGCAGTGCTTCTTGGGGATGTGTTTCTGGTTCCATTAAGCGTGTATTTATTTATGTACCTGGCTGGAATGGGTACTTACCTCATGTATAAATCAAAACCTACCTATGCCAGTTTGGTAGGGGTCATGGCAGGTGTGGTCCTTTTATACGCACTTTTAACTGGTGATATGAATATTATACAGTTTGCGGTGGCAATTTTACCATCACTTCTGGCAGCAATCCCATTATACCTTTCTCTGTTCATGAAGAAAGATGACATGTTCCATCTGGCCGATGTTTTATATCACCAGGTGGCAATGGTTTTTTTCATCATCTGCATACTGATAATTATTTTTTAATCAGATTGTTTATTAGATTGATTCATGTTTAAAAGAGATTTAACAAAATAAAAATCGTCTATAACTAAATTAACTTAATTATATTTTGTAATGGGCAAAATCAGTTGAGAAAATTATATGGTAAGGAAATAATGTAAATTTAGAAAGGTAAGATAAAAAAGTGGTAAGATAAAAAAATTAAGAAAGTTTCGTTTCTTAGAACAGTTTACCCAATTTTAGTAGGGCTTTCGGTGAGATCTTAACCAGTTTTTTAACCATTTCTGCAGTGTTAATGGTTTCAAAGTCACTATCCCTGAACACCTCTGCTATCTGGTCTAATTCCTCATCGGAAAGACTTAAAAGGTAATCCTTGGCCTTTAAGTACTTTTTGAATGATTCACCAAGTTCTTCGTCGCAGAGATCCTCATATATTTTGAGACTCTTCTTGGAGTAATCTCCATTAGCCGCGGCTTCGGTTGCTACTTGGCCTGCCAGGCGACCTCCCAGCATACCACTGATGATACCTCCCCCTGTGAGAGGGTTTACCATCCCTGCAGCATCTCCAGTTACCAGGACGTTATCAGTAACCTTTTTCTTGAGCAAACCACCTACTGGGTCTCCGCCAACATTTAATTCAACTGGTTGTGCGTTTTTAGTGGCAGGATTACTTTCCACGAACTCCAGAAGGTGTTGGTAAGCAGTTTTATCAGTGAGGGTAGTTAACACGCCCAGACCCACATTGGCGATGTCATCTCCTTTAGGGAATATCCATGCATAACCCCCTGGAGACATACTACCAAAATGAAATTCTATACAGTTTGGTTCTTCCATCTGGACTCCTGCCATTTCAAACTGGGCACAAGATTCCATATCCTTAGGTTTAAGAGAAGTTCTGAGTCCAGCCCATCTACCAACCCTGGATTCAGGACCATCAGCAGCAATAACAATTTTAGCTTTGATCTCTAATTCATGGCCCATACTCTCAGCAGTAACCACTACCTGGTCATCTTCCCTCTGCATACCAGTTGCCAGAGTTTTAACCATAATTTGGGCACCAGCACGACCGGCATCCATAGCCATATGCTTGTCAAAAACCTTACGCTCCAAGATGTAACCTGCTTCAGGAAGTTTTACCTTATCCTTAGTTAGGTTTACTGCAGTTCCATTGGGGGAAACCATTCTAACTCCACTGGCTTCTCTGGTCACCCATCGTGTGGATGGTTCGATCCCTAACTTATTAAGACCTTCCTTGGACACACCTTCAGCACACCGTTTAGGGGAACCAATCTCTGATTTTTTATCCATTAAAATCACACTGGCACCACCCATTGCAGCATGTTTAGCAGCAGTTGAACCAGCAGGACCGGCACCTATAACCAAAATATCAGTTTCAATCATTTAATCATCCCTTTTTTCCAGTGCATTAACAGGACATACCTGGATGCAAATTTCACATTCTTTACAGTCTTTTTCGTTGAAATTTAAGCCAATTTCACGCACTTCGATGAGGTTACGAGGACAAACACCTGCACATTCCCCACAGTACATACACCATTCTTTAACTATCATAGTATCAGTCCATTACTTGATTATATTTAAAAAAAATTAATCATTTTATTTCCCATGAAATCAGTATATAAATAAATATTTATCAACATTTCACTTTCTTACATATTAGTTTTACTTTTATAAAAAAGCTTTTAGTATTTAATTCTAATCAGCTGCACGCATATCTTACACTAAGAGTTACTGTTAAAATAGTTAATATATTAAAAATTTTTTGGGATAAATTGTTGGTTAAATAAGTGGGGGAATAAAAAGGGAGATACATTGAAAAACTGGTTTTAAATTAAACAGTTGAATTATCATCATTTGTATAGTTATTTGCATTCCCGGTTTGGTAGGTCGTACTCTGATTATCGTACATCCCAGTTGAGGTTGTTTGCAAATTACTGCGGGGTGAATTGGTTTTAAGAGTTGCCTGAGTATCAGAACTGTTCTGAACTTCTGATGTGTTAGTTGCATTTTGAGTTGTGTTGTTAACTATCTTATTTTCTTCTGATGCTGCAGCAGGACTGTAACACATACCTATCACTGATCCAGAAATCATTCCAACCAGCAATATGGTTACAATTATCACATCATTCTTAATCATCAAACACCCTCTTTTAAACATCTGGTTATTATTATATTTATATCTTCATTCCTCTAACCCCGATTATGGCCCCATTTCATTGTTTAAATTTTCCGTCTCTGCAAAAATAGCCTGCTGGTTCTCCACTGAATAAATTATTCTCTTTCCAGACCATACATTTCTCACATTGACATTCATGAAACGAATTTAAATCCTTTACAGTGCTGTTACTACCCGCACAGTAGATTGCAGGTATTCTTTCTTTTTCAATCATCATCCTGGAGTCAAGATCGTCCTGTGAGATTTCCTCTATTATTTTCATTTTATCCAAAACACCTCTGGACTTATTCTGCACAGGACAGCAGTCACAGAGACATTTTTCCAAGTTTTCCAAACAGAACTCCACTTCCATTAGAACACTTCCCATCTTATCTTATTCTACTTGTTATTTATGATTTTCAATATTTAATAAATCAATGAAGATAACTGAGATTTTGATAAAAAAAAATAATCTCGATATTTTGGTGTTATAACATTAAGGAAGAGTTGGAATAAATAAGGATGAGTTGGAATAAATAAGGATGAGTTGGAATAAATAAGGATGAGTTGGAATAAATAAGGATGAGTTGGAATAAATAAAAAAAAGTTAAAAAGTAAATTCAATCAGCTGATAGAGTTAATCAATTTAAACAAATTCAATCAACCGATAATGTCAATCAATTTAATATCAAATCAAGTAATTTCAATGAGTTACTGGTCTTTTTTTTTATCTTCAGGGGATTTAAACACATAACCACAGTTACTGCAGGTGAGTGATTGTGTTTTGCCAAAAGCGTGATGTTGTGAATCTAATCTTCTTTTTAGGGTTTTATCCTTGGAACCACACTCAGGACATTTTTCATTTAATTTTCCAAGATTCATGATTTTGCCTCCTAAAAATCTGTAGATGTATTTTTTTTTATCAGTTGGTTTAGCAGTTAAAAACACAGTTAGAAAATACTCATAATTTTATTCTGTAGAGTTTACAGTAATATTTGAACTGGTTGTATTGGTACTGTTTTTTGGAGTATGAGATTGCTGATCTGATGATGTTGAGGACTGATCCTGCTGGTCATCCTGGTCAAACTGTGTTTGGTTAATTAAATTAGGATACTTTATAAACGAATAATTATCAGAATTATTGGTGGAATTTCCCTGATTATCGAGATCAGCGAAGTAACCCAGAGCTGCTATGCCTACTATCAATAGAACCCCCATTATCACGGGTGTATTTTTTTTCATTCAATCAATCTCTCTACGATTTCCATTTTATTTTTTTGGTTAATTTTCTTGATTAAACTCTTTTTTCTCAAAGTAAAAATTTTGTCTCTAGAATGAATTGTATTATAGTGGTTTAAGCATTATGGACATTATTCCCTTTTTGCCTTTTCCATCCATAACAGATGGATCTGGTGCCATACCCATGCTGGGGCCTAACATTTCTTTGGCGGCCATTTTGGTGATCTCTTTGAAGATCATCTTATAAGCTGTGCAATGAGGGTCTACCCCGTTTATCTCGGCTTTACCAGTTTTTTCATTGATTTTAAGGGCATTATATGGGCACCCGCCTCTGCAAAATTTGATGTAGGTGCATCGTTTACATTCTGAATCAACATAATCCTTGAATTCATGGAGAAGCTTCCATGCATCAGATTGTGCGAGTTCATCCATACTGGGATGATCAACCACATTACCCATAACGTATTCAGGCATACCAACAAAACGGTAGCAGGGATATATGCTCCCATCAGGACCCACTGCAAAGGTGTCTCCCATACAATCTACAAAGGTGCAGACTACGCCTCTGCGGGTGAAAACACATTTTGCCAAGTGGTCAATATTTTTAACTTCGATTTGGTCCATGTTTTCCAGATACTGATCCAGTAAGTATAGCAGTAGTTCCCCATAGTCTTCAGGGGACAGGGCCCATTTTTCAGGGTTATCATCCCGTAATGATGGTAGGGCAGGGTGTAACTTAAGGTTCAAACCATTTTCCAGGAAAAAATTAAAGATATCTTCTTTGTACTGAATGGAATATGATGTAAAGGTGGATATGAAGCTGACCTGCAGATCATGGGCCTTTGCAATTTCATACCCTTGCATGGTCTTCTGATAATATCCTGATCCCCTCTGCAGATCGTTAAGTTCTTCTGGACCATCCAGACTGGAACCAATTGGTATCTCATATTCTTTGAATAACTCAGCCAATTCATCGGTCATGTTCCATAAATTGGTTTGAAGGGCAAAAGCTGGTTTAAGATGGATCAATCCTTCCTTCAGGAGGGGCAGGGCTTCCTTAAAAAAGTCATATCCTGCCAGTAAAGGCTCCCCACCATGGAAGGTGAAGGTAACAGGTTCCTCACGGAAGTCTTTAAGCCATTCTACTACTTCTTTGATAGTATCAACACTCATCACTGGAGAACTTTCCTCAGAACTCCAGCAATACTTGCAGTTGGAAGGACATCCCAGGGTTGGAACCAGCATCACATGAAAAGCCATAATCGATTCACCAAGATTCACTATTTTTTTTACAATGAAAATTTTTCAATAAAAAAATTGCTATAATTATTAATCTGTCACTTTAGTTTGCAACTAATAGTGTTTATACAATATAGTAAGATTTATGGTTTTTTATATCTTGTCCCTATTCCAATCTTGATAATTAAAATCATTACAAAATAAATACAATTTCCTATTCTGGGATTAAAATCCAATATTCATAATAAATGTTCTTCAGGGATTGTTATTTCTTATGAAATCACACTTTTTCCAAGTGAAATTAGTTTAAATCAATTTAACATAATTAATAATCTAAGAAATCTTTTTATAGGATAAACATGGATACACTTACCTCTTATAAATTAAGTTCATTTTACACATATTATTTTAATGTTAAATGAGGTTTGTTTTAATGATAAAGGGTGCTAGAGAAATCTTTAAAAACGATATTAAGACAGTCATACACAGTCCTGTGGTTTCATTTGTTTTGTTGGCGATTATTATAATACCTTCACTTTATGCGCTGTTAAATATTCAAGCAACATGGGATCCCTACACTTTGACTTCTAATATAAAAGTTGCAGTGGTAGATGGAGATTCGGGATACACTTACAATGGAACTCCATATAATATAGGTGACTCACTTGTTGAAGAATTGAAAAATAATGACAAGTTCAGCTGGCAGTTTGTTGATGAGAAAACTGCACGAGAAGGAGTTAAAAAGGGAGATTATTATGCTGCTTTGATAATTCCTGCTAATTTCAGCCAGCAAATTTTTTCAGTTGATACCTCAAATCCTCAATCCGCCCAGATAGAATATTTAGTCAATGACAAACTGAATGCCATCGTCCCCAGGATGACCAATGTTGGGGCAGATACCATACAGGCACAAATCAATGATGAAATAGTTAAGACCATTGATGGAATCATCTTCGGTAAGCTAAGTGATGTTGGAGAACAGATTAAAGAAAACAAGGCACAAATTCTAAAAACAAAATACATGGTTAACCAGTTAAATGGGAAGTTATCAGATATTGATGCAACACTGGAAAAGGGAAATTCAGTTATGAGCACAGTTGATAACATCTGGCCCACATTCAGTGCAGAGTTACCGGAAATACAGACTGAAGCAAATTATGTGAAGGAAAAATATGACACCCTGTACACTTATATTAAAGAAAACCCAACAAAAGCCCTCAACACTGTCCAAAATATGGAAATAGCAACTAACACCATTGTAAAGTCTTTAAAATATCTTGATGCTATTTTAACCACTCTTTATGATGTAACCGGCGATACAAATTTAAAACCAATTATTGATCAAATTGAACTAGATATTACCAAGGCTAATAAAGTATTAGGGATCCTGCAAGAAATTGAAACCGACCTCAAGGCGGGTAATGATCCATCAAGTAAGTTGAATCAACTTAAAAGTTCCATTGACCAGATGGACAGTGCCATTAATACTCTGGCCAACAACAGAGAAAACATTAATCAGATCATCAAGGAAGCTTCAGCTAAACTAACTTTAGCTAATTCAAAATGGCCTGAATTCAGAAATGCAATTTCCACCGCCTCTAACAAACTTAACGGAATCGATGAGGCAGATCTGGACAGGATAATTGCATTTTCGGATGTGGATCAAAGTGGTGTTAAAAATTATTTTGAAAGCCCGGTAGTGTTGAATAAAAAACACGTTTACCCGGTGGATAATTATGGGTCTGCTCTTTCTCCTTTTTACATTTCCCTATCTTTGTGGATTGGTTGTATTATAGCTGTGGCCATGCTCACCATGAGGGTCAAAACCGAGAAAAAATATAGTGCTGAAACAGTTTATCTTGGTAGAATGGGTTTATTCTTAATTATGAGTATATTTCAAGCTTTGGTGGTTGCAGTTGGGGCAATAATGTTAAAGGTACAGCTTTCTTCTGTACTTTTGTTTGTTGTGACCACGGTATACGTAGGTCTATGTTTCATGATCGTAGTTTATTCATTAACATCTGCCTTTGGAAATGCAGGTAAAGCTATGGCGATTATAATACTTGTTTTCCAGATAACTGCCACTGGAGGAATATTCCCTGTGGAAATCCTACCATCATTCTTCCAGGCAATACATGCCTACTTACCATTGACTTATGCTATTGGTGCACTACGTGAAGTGGTTGCTGGTGTTTATTGGAGTAATTTCTGGTATTGTATGGGTTCATTGGCTCTATTTCCCGTACTGGCCTTCGGATTAACTCTGTTAATTAAAGAAAAAATGGATAAACCTGCACAATGGGCTGAAAATAAGTTAAAAGAGAGTGGTCTGTTTTAGAGAATAGTCTTGATTGTGGAGTTTGCTTTGATATATGTTATGTATGGATTTTTATGCAGGGAATTTCCTAAAATTGGATAAGTTTATTCATTTTTTCCACCAGCAGTGGTGGTTAATTTAACATGTTCTACTCCTTTAAGTCTCATAATTTGTTCAGTGAGGTCACGGATTTTGGCAGCATTTCCTTTGACTATTATAACTTCAAGACAGTTTTTTTCAGACATGTGAAGATGCATGGTGGCGTTTATATATTCTCTGAACAGATGTTGGGTATTAGTAATATCTTCCATCACTCCAGTGGAGTGATGATTGTAGATAACGGCAATTATCCCCACACGGTCACCTTCCATGTCTCTCATCCACTGATAACGCACTATATAATCTTTCAGGGCATCTCTAATTCCTTTAGATCTTGAAGTGTACCCTCTATCCTTTAAGACTTCGTCAAAGTCGTTTAACAGTTTTTTAGGTAAGGACATGCTAATTCTCATTGCAACCACCAAATATTAATATGTGTATTGTTACTATTATTAAATTATTAATTATTAAATATTTCCATTATCAACAAAAATTTTATTAAAATTATCAATTGTATATAATTTTCTGGTTTGTTGGTTGATTTCAGATCATGGGAGTTAATGTTGATTCATAAGAGTTAATTGAGATTTATAAGATTGAATGGGAATTTTATAAGTAAAAGGATACTATTTTTTTAGAGTTTTACCTTGAAAAATTCAATTTTTTAAACTATTTATATGATGAACGTAATAATACAATTTGGTGATGGGGTTCACCATTAACTGCTTATAAAAACAGCTGATGACTCCTGGAAAACAATAAAGAGGAAGAAGCTAATGTTGTTGGAATTAACCCTATTAAAAGATTCTTTTTTAGAATGCAGTTTATTTTGTTTTGATTTTAACAAAACCAAAGAAGTTGGTATGATTTTCTTTAGATCATTTAATTTGCCCACAAATCCCCAAATATATATAATGCATCTGGAGGGGGTGATTTAAATGGAATTTCAGTACGTTGCCTTTAGTGTAGCTATTATCATATTACTTGGTTTGTTCTTCAGAAATATATTCAACAGATTTAAACTACCTGGACTATTGGGAATGCTTATTTTAGGAATAATAATAGGTCCTTACTGTCTGAATTTAATTGATAAAGCCATTTTAAACATATCTGGAGATTTAAGGGTAATCGCCCTTATAATAATTCTCTTAAGAGCAGGATTTGGAATTCATATGGAGAGCCTGCGAAAAGTGGGAATGTCTGCTATCAAAATGAGTTTCATTCCTGATGTGATAGAAGGACTTACTGTAACGTTTGTGGCCCATTACCTTTTAGGCCTACCGATTATAGAAGCTGGAATGTTAGGTTTTATCATCGCAGCAGTTTCTCCAGCTGTAATAGTCCCCCAAATGTTATCATTTATAAAAAGAAGGATGGGAACAAAAAAAGGAATCCCCTTGATAATATTAACCGGTGCATCAGTTGATGATGTTGTTTCCATAACTATTTTTTCAATATTCTTAGGCATATATGGAGGTCAACAGCTAAACTACTTGATGACTGTTGTTAGTATTCCTATACAATTCATATTTGGAATTTTGTTTGGATTAGTAATCGCATTACTCTTAATATATCTATTCAAACATTTTAGCATACGTAACACTGAAAAAACGCTTATTATTCTGGCTTCAGCAATCCTGTTAAAGAATCTGGGGGATGTGTTAAGTAGTATTGTACCTATAGCAGCATTAGTGGGAGTGATGGTGATTGGGTTTGTGATACTAGAAAGAATGCCTGAAATTGGAATGGAAATTTCTGATAAACTGGATAAGATATGGATATTTGCTGAGATACTGCTTTTTGTCTTGGTGGGTGCTCAGGTAAACATATATCTCGCAGCATCATATGCACTAATCGGTGTAACCATAATCCTAATTGGGTTAATGGCTCGCAGTGCAGGTGTTTACATATCTTTGATGGGTTCAAATCTTAATTTAAAGGAAAAAATCTTCTGTATTCTGGCTTACACTCCCAAAGCCACTGTACAAGCAGCTATTGGTGCCATACCTCTTTCCATGGGGGTTGCATCTGGCCAGCTTATTCTAGCCATAGCGGTAATTGCCATATTATTCACAGCACCTTTAGGATCATTTGCAGTCAGTTTATATGGTGAAAAAGCTCTTGAACCTGAAAAATAATTAATAAATGGTATCAAGAAAAATTAGATCAAACAATAACTTATCAAAAATGGGGAAAGATGAAATTTGGTAAAAAACTTTACACAGTTAAAGAATCATACTGGATCTTTTATAATGGGGTAAGAACCTTAAAATACTTTTTCAAGGCAAGAAGGAACAAGGAAATAAGCCCCCAGTTCACTGAAAGGATCATGCTTGCTGTGACTGAAGTAAATAAGTGTGCTATATGCTCTTACGCCCATACTAAAAGGGCTCTTGAAAGTGGAATGACCGCGGAGGAAATCCAAAATATGCTTTCTGGGATTATGGATGATGTTCCTGATGATGAGGTGGCAGCAGTCATGTTTGCACAGCACTATGCTGATACCAGGGGAAACCCTACCATGGAATCATGGCAACGCATTGTACAAATTTATGGCACATCCCAAGCAAAAGGCATACTTGGTTCTATCCGCATGATCATGATTGGAAATACTTATGGTATTCCATGGAGTTCCTTTTTTAACAGATTTCAGGGGCAAGCTGATCCAAGAAGTAGTCTGCACTATGAATTAACCATGATCCTAGGAACTCTCCTTATACCAGTTTCTTTCATCCACGCTTTAATAGCAAATCTGTTAAAAAAGCCGATTATAAGTTTCTAAACAACCATCTTGGCCAAATTTAGTTATTATCTTTTTTAAATAATTATTCCAATTCAAATAATCATAATCTCACTAAAAACATTTAATAAACACATCAAATTCCAATTATGCTGGTGATAAATCCTAAAATCAAGATTAATGATAATGCAGTGAATGTTTGTTTCATTACCTAGCTAATTGTAGAATCCACTATCTGAGTGGCTTCAGGCATTAACTCTGGGATATCCGGGGTGTTTGTGTATGCATTGTCTCCACGTAGCTGAACAGACTATCCTGGACCGGTTCTGTGGTCATATTCCCAGCCAGGCTGGATGATTCCATACCAGTTGCCAACCCTCCGAATATTCTGATTAATAGTAAAACTTCTATTAAAGCAGTTCCTACCAAGTAACCTGAGTTTTTAAAGGAGTTATATAATCCAGAGGCACCGGTTTCCTGTTGATCTTTGGCAGCAGACATGGTGGGATTGGTTAACTGTGACAGTAAAAGACCGATTCCCACGCTAAATACCATTGTACTGGAAATAATATCCATCATTTGAGTTTGTAAATTGAACACTCCTCCCAGTAGGAAAGTTCCACATGCTGTGACGAGAAAACCAATCATAAGGACATACTTCGACTCTAAAATTTATTTTGTTTCCATTTGTTTTCGGTCATTTCCCTTATTAAGATGTTATTGATCATATAATCATTGGTTTTCAGCGTGTATTTATAATAATTATTTATAGTGGTTTTTTATATTAAATTACAAGGGGCTTGTTTGGAAGAACTTTAGGAGGGAAAAATATGGCCGAGGAAAACAATGTTTTATTAGGTATTTTAGCAATTATTTTAGGTATTTTAGTAATGGCATTCCCGATTTTCAGTGTATTTACAGCAAGTGTTCTTGCAGGGTTAGCTATAATGTTATTAGGAATATGGTTACTGGTACAAAGCTTTGGAACATGGAGTGCAAGCAAAGCTGCCAGCATAGCCTATCTGATCCTGGGAATTATTGCCATAATAGGTGGAATCGGGTTATTTGGCCACGTACTGGCATTTAGCTTCTTAGCTAGCTTCTGGCTTTACTTTGTTGGAATTTTCCTGATAATCTCCGGTATAATGTCCTTCTTCACTCAAGAAGGAACTGCAGGTAAAGGAGTTGGAGGTTTAGGTATAATATTGGGTATATTGTACATCATATTAGGGGCTTATGCTTGGAACCCAGTTTATCTCGCATTTTTAATTGGATTATGGTTAATAATTGAAGGAATAAGTTTATTCTTTGTCAACCCATCTGATACAACAAGTGAATAAACTCCAAAATAAATTATAAACTCAAACAAGCCCCTTTTTTAATTTTAACTTTTTTTATTTTTAATTAAACCTTTAAAATACAATGTCAGATTATGAGAAGATAGAAAAAAATTAAGGGAGTAATAACAACAGATAACAACCATGTTCTGGTGTTATTTATTCTTCTTTGGTATCAATCTCATGATACTGGGCTAATAATCTCTCTTCTTCCTCTTTTTTCGGAAACTTGAAGAATACTATGGCCGCTCCAATGAGGATGGCCACAATCCCGGCGAGGTATGCCCAGTGATCTCCTGCTAAAAAGGAATTTTTTGCCGCAGCTATGATCTGGGTTGAATATTGCGGATGCTGCTGTGCAAGTTCAGCTGCACTGGAGAATGATTTTTGGAGTGTTGCTTCAATGCCACTGGTTATCTGCTGCTGGGCAGAAGAGGGTAAACTACTAATTTGTGAAGCAATGGACCTGGAATAGCCGGCTGTTAGCAACGCTCCAAATATGGAAGTCATTATTGCACCACCAAAATCACGTTGTAAATCTGCTGTTCCAGAAGCCATACCTTCTCGTTCAACAGGAACTGAACCAGTAAGAGAATGAGAAGCAGGAGTTCCCGCCAATCCAACCCCAATTCCTACAAATGCGTAAGCCAATCCCACCTTCCAGTAGGGTATGTGATCCTGCCATAATAGTAACATGGTGAGAAATCCTAACAAGCAGAATACATAACCTGACAGGAGGGTGAATCTGGATCCATGGGATTCAACAAGTTTTGCAGAGTGGGGTGCTACTAAAATCATCAGTACTGCTGCAGGTAAAATAGCCAGACCTGAATCCAGGGTTGAGTAACTGAGAACATTTTGTAAAAACTGTTGACCGATATACATGGCACCCATGAGGGCCCCAAAAACTATTATCCCGGCACATGCTGCTACCCAGAAGATACTACGACTGGCAACTTTAAGATCATAAAGAGGATTTTTTATACGGCGTTGGCGCCTTATAAATAGAATTCCTGTAGCAGCGGCAACTATCAAAAAACCAATTATCAGGGTTCCTGAATTCGGAACAGGGGCGAAGTTAATGGCCAGGGTCAATGTTCCCAGAAAGATAAGGGAAAATAACCCTCCAATATTATCAACTGGAGCTTTTGTCTCGCTAATATGGGCAGGAATGAATTTGATTACCATGATCAGTGCTATCACGGCTAAAGGTAATGTAATTAGGAACACAGAACCCCAATCAGCAAATGTTAACAAATATCCGGAGATAACTGGTCCAAGAGAGGCAATGGCAGCACCTATTCCTGACCATAATGCAATAGCTCTGGTTCGTGTGGGTCCAGACCATAAAGCAGCTATAAGTGCTAAAGTGGTTGGGAAAGCCATCCCAGCGGCTAAACCACCAATGATACGGGCACCAATTAGGATCTCGACAGAAGGTGCAAAACCAGCAACAATAGATGAGGGTATAGCCAGGATAGTTCCCAGGATCAACATCATTTTCCTACCATGGTGGTCACCTAAGGCACCGAACCATAGAACTGATGCAGCCAGACCCAGGGAGTAACCCACTGCCACCAGATTAATCTGAACCTGAGAAGCATCAAAAGCAAAACCTATGGATGGAAGAGCTACATTGGCCACAGATAAGTTTAAATTAGCCACTGCAGCCACAAAAATAAGAGTGGCTAGAGCTATCATTCCTGTTGCATTGTTTTTATTATCTACTGGTGTTGGATCCATTTTTATCCCCTGTAACCTACATTTATCGCAAATATTATGTTTTAAACAATCTATATATTTAACCATAATTTTACTTAGATAGTTTAAAATATCCATTGGAACACATAGGATTTTACACAAGTTTGAAAGTTATAATCTAAAATAGGGAAGATGATAAAGATGGAAGATTTGAGAATACCACCTTTTCTCCAGCAAATCATTGTTATAGCCGTTATTTTCCTGGTAATTATTGGAATGAAATACAGTTCTGAAATTTTAGGACCAATACTCCTTACAGTATTCATCAGCATAATAATATATCCTTTTTTAAAGTGGCTGGAAAAAAGAGGCCTTTCTTACAACCAGTCAATTGTTGTAACCCTGGTTGCAACATTTGCATTAGGATTATCAATAATATGGTTTTTAGCAGTTTCATTGGTTGAACTAATAAAACAACTACCTAGTTTAACCATAACTAGCGGGGGTATCCTGGCCCAATACGGAAATGACATAATAAAATTCCTGGTCAGCAACATTCCCCTGGGGAATATTTCAGGATTTATAGCTACAGGGATTTTCATGCTCTTTGCTATTATATTCCTGGTATATGAGCTTCCTCAAATAAAAATAAGACTTACTAAGGGGTTAGGTGCAGATAACCCTAATTTACGTAAAATATTTGATATCATCGATGCCAATATCAAATACTTCATAATCAGAGCAAAGGTGAACCTGATTTATGGAATAGGTGTTTCAGCCATCCTGTTTGTATTCGACATTAACTTCGCAGTTCTCTGGGGATTATTAACATTTGCTCTGGGATTCATCCCCTATTTAGGAATTATGTTAGCAGCAATACCACCAGTATTAGTTGCATGGGCTAAATATGGCATTTGGGGAGCTATTTCAATGGGTCTTTTCTTTATAGTTATTAACACCATAGCTGAAAGTTATATATTCCCTAAACTAACTGGAAAAGGCCTTCAGATGTCAGTTTTTGTGGTATTTGTTTCATTATTTGTGTGGGGATGGATTATAGGACCTACAGGATTTTTAATTGGAGTGCCTTTGACCTTAATTGTAATAAATTATCTGGAAAACTTTCATGAAACACGCTGGCTGGCATCACTCATGATAAGCAAAGAGGAAGATGAAGAAGAAAAAGATTCAAAAGCAGATCAAACATAATGCAAATTAAAATAGTTTAGATCACAAAAAAAAATTTGGAAAAATGTGAAAACAGGTGTCAAAAAATGCTGATTTTAACATCACCAACAATTGAAGGGAAAAAAATCATCGAATATCACGGTTTAGTTACAGGAGACGCCCTTTTAGGAGCAAATCTATATAAAGATTTGTTTTCAGGGGTTAGGGATGTGGTAGGTGGAAGAACCTCTAAATACGAGGAAGAGCTTACCACTGCCAGAAGTATTGCTCTAAAGAGCATGACTGAAAAAGCAGAAGAAAAAGGGGCTAATGCAATCATAGGGACTCGGGTGGCCTATCATAATTTGGGAGGCACCATGGGGAACACTATAATGGTCACCGTAGTTGGAACCGCAGTTTCGTTCCAGGAATAAATAATTTAATCTTGATTTGGAAGGTGGATCATGGTTACACATGGTAATGTTATTATTGAAAAACGCTGGGCACTGTTTGCCATATTATTAGGAATTTTACTAGGATTTGGCTCTGCTCTTATCTGCCTGGCATGGAATCTAGTAATTTTCGGATTCAACATCATGTACATAGTTTCACCATTACTGGCAGGATTTGTTGAAACAGTCATAGCAAACAGAAAATATGGTAAAAGTACTGGTGCCATCAGTGCTCTTTTAACATTCCTTTTAATTAATGGTTATGGATGGTTTAGTCCAGGTTGGATTTTCCCTAAAGAACCAGTTACTCTCAGTTTAATCACCATAATTGCCATAATACTGACAATACAAGCAGCATTCCCTATATTTGTCAATCATATTCTTTTAGTGGTAGTACCTGGCATAATTTTCCGTTTAATGGGCGCACTGGTGAGGACTCCTTCGGAAATAATTCAAGCAACATCTCCTGAAACAGGGAAAAGAGAAAAACAAGCTGATGAAATCTTTCTTGATGAATTAGCATTACCATTGATATCAGTTCCAGATGTGAATCATGGAAAGATAAAAAATTATGTAGGGCTAGTTATAGGAGAAGCCATAGCCGAACAAAAGGATTCTGAGGGACGTTTTTCAACTATTCTAAAACTTATCGTACCTGCCAGTCTAGATGATTACAATTTGGGGGAGGCCAAGAAGTTGGCTTTATCTCAGATGCTGGAAAATGCTGAATCAATGGGAGCCAATGGGGTGGTTGAAGTTTCACTTGACTTTGTATCCATGGGAGGATTACAAGGCAGTGTAACCATTGTAACTGCAACAGGAACCGCAGTCATATTTAATGAACAAAATAATCCAAGGGACAATTTAATTAATAAAGACCCTAAACAGGAATTAATTGAAAACGATGTTCGTACCAGCGAATCGATTGCCAATAGTAATTAGGGTATGAAATGAGATAAAATGTGGAATAAAGAAGTAAGTGATAAAATGAGAGGAGATGATATATCCAATGAGATCAGCCAATGTTAATTAGAACTGGATAAAGTTAACGAAAACTTAGAACTGGCTTAAAAATTTGCCAAAAAAATTATTTTAACCACCACTTGGAAAAAAAGATTTTTTAACGTGTTTGAAGATTTGGAAGGGTATAAAAATACAGAAACGAATATAAAAAGGTGATTAACATGAGATTAAAAGAAAAAATCATTGGGAAAGAAGTAGTAGATATTAATGCAATGGTAATTGGCAGTGTGAAGGATGTGGAAGTGAATTTTGAAAGTAAAACATTAGAAGCATTCATTGTAGGGAAGGGAGGACTTCTGGAAGGTTTGGGAAGTTCTAGAAATGATATTATAATTCCTCATAGTATGGTTGTGGCTGTGGGGGATAAAATTATTGTGAAAAGCGAAAACCAACATTTATAGTGCAATTTTACCGGTTTGCTATTTATGGGATGATTTTAAACAACAACTGAAAATAGCATGATAATCAGATGTACCATGTTTTCCAGATGAAAACATAGATGAATTATGTTAGTTAAGACCGGTGATGTTTGTTTTTCTAGACGGTTCTTACCATGAAAACTCCCTATTCAACAGCAGCATCATGCCCACCCATATAAACTGTTGTGGGGGTTCTTTTGACAGATATAACCTGAGAATATTCTATTGGCACTACCCTGTTCTCTGGATTTGTGTAATTTATTTTTTCCCATAGAACAATCCCCCTGCATATTTCTTAACATCTATTTCGGACTTTTTAACTTAGATTAATACATAATAAGAATAGGGTCAATGATGTTATAATTGTGGTTAAATTTAGGGTATATTATGGTATGATTTGGGAAAATTGATTTAAATGTTGATTTCTAATTTTATTATTGGTTTTCTAAGATCTAGAAAAAAATTTAGGTAATTGAAAAAAAGCCATAAATATTCCCCAGGCACGCCTCCATCCTCTCTTTATCTGGGGAATTACCCTCATGGGTTGGTGAATCAAAAAGGATATTTGGATTTTTTTCTAAACACTACTTATAAAAATTGGATTATAAATTTACCACTAAAAAAAAAACGATATTTCAAAATATGTATCAGGTTTTTTCAGGAGTGAAGAACTTCATTTGAGTATTAAATATGTATTAAGATTTTTCTACAGAAGCACTGATTTAATATCTTCTTATTTAAGTTTTATTTTTGTTACAATACTCATTGGACCATATAAAATTTGCTTCTGCATTATCCAAAGTTTTAAGGCGCATATTTGAGGTTATAACTCATTCAGGGTTATTCGGATACTGAGATTGTTTTTAGTTTTAAAGAAAAAAATGGGACTAATACTAAAAAAAAGACATAAAATCAGGACATTTTACGTTTTTCAGGATTAAAACTAAGATATTAGATTTTTTTTATGCAAGTGATATGAAAACCTTTATAGAATTTAGGTTGATATTAAATTGGAGATGAATAATCATTATTTTTTTCTTTAAAATTATCCTCAATTCTCTTTTTATAATTTAACTCGTTAAACACAATCTTAAATTCGGTTCCATTGTCTCGGTTAATCTTTACATTAGCATCGATCTGATGAACTAAGCTATTTAAGAGTTGAAGCCCGAGTGTTTCTGTATTTTGTGGATCAAGATCTGCTGGTAATCCAATTCCATCATCAGAAATGGTGAGTTGCATCTGTTCTGAGAGTGATTTGAGAGCTATGGTTATTGTTCCCTTTTTCTGGGGGAATGCGTATTTTATACTGTTGGTTACCAGTTCATTGATGATGAGTCCCAGGGGTATGGCAGTTTCCAGCCCCATTTCTATGTTATCTACCTGGATGATAGGGGTTATTGTTCCTGTTTTCACCCCGTAAGAGTATAAAATATCAAAAACAAGTTTTTCAACATATTCTTTGAAGTTTATATGGCTCAGATCACGAGATTGATAAAGTTTTTCATGGATCATGGCCATGGATTTCACTCTTCCCTGACTTTCCTTTAACACACCAATGGTTTCTTCTTTCTCTACGTGTTGTGTCTGCAGATTCAAGAGACTGGAGACAATCTGCATGTTATTTTTAACTCGATGATTAATTTCTCGCAGTAAAACATCTTTTTCTCTTAAAGATTCTTTAATAGCTTCTTCAGCACGAGAACGTTGTATTGCTATGGATGCCTGGTTTACAATTGTTTCAATTGCGTTTTCATGCTCCATGGATTTTCCTGGGGGTAAAGTTATGGCTAGACCTCCATAATTTTCGTCACTAAATGAAAATCCAATGTTATACATCTCATCAATATTGAATTTTTTCTCTAAGATGTTGCAAACTTTTCGAGGGATTTTTCCAAGGGTTAAACCGTATATTCCCTCTTCAAATTGGGTTAATTCTCCACTTTGGTATGATTTTCCTTCTTCAGCATTAAATTCTTCAAGTGGGAATTTAATTTTGAAGAGATCTATTCCTACTATTTTTTCAAGTTTTTTTAAACCGTGTTCATGGCCTAAAATTTCAGTTATGCGTATATTTTTTTGATCAGGGGCTATGGCACGGACAATAATGTAAGAATCAGGTAATAGTTTTCGAACAGCTTCTGCAATAATAGAGTATATTTCAGCAGAATTTTTAACTCCAGTAAGTTCCATTACCACATCGTTGATTATTCTTTGTTCAAAGAATGAAGTTTGCAGAATTTTTTCTGACTTTTTACGCTCAGTTACATCACGAATTGACTCTATGGCCCCCTGAACATGGCCTTCATCATCATAAAGTGGGCTTGCTTTTCCCCAGAGAACACAGTTAACTCCATTTAATGGTGCTTCTGTTTCTGCTAAAACAACATTGCCTTCCCTTTTTAAATAGCGGTATCTATTTTCTATGCTTTCATCAGATTGATTTAAAAGATCAATCAATATAGGTCTGCGCATACCATAAAATGGCAGCGAATATTCGTAATTTCCCTTTCCAATCATGTTCTGAGCTTTAAACCCGGTCATATTCTCAATAGCCTTATTCCAAGCTATTACTTTTCCTTTGTTGTCAATGGCAAAGGTAGCATCGGGTAAAAACTCAATAATTCCAGATAAACGTTGTTTAGATTCTTTTAACGCCATTTCTGTCTTTTTTCTTTCCGTGATGTTGATTACTCCAATTAATGAACCCTGGTAAGTTCCCTTCTTGTCAGTAAGGGGAGTTGCTGCTATGGTGGTGTAAATTTTTACCCCATCTTTCCTGATGAATCCAAAATCATATTGTTCACTTAATCCTTGTTTTCGTCTTAACAATTTTTTCCTGGAAAATTCAACATCACTCTCATCAACAAAGTCGAATAAAGGTTTTCCCATCATTTCTTCAATAGTGTATCCCAACATATCCGTCATACTCTCATTTACAAAGCTGGTGTAGCCATCTTTGTCAATCCTCCAGACACCTCTTTGTAAATTTTCAACAAGTAGTCGGTAATTCTCTTCACTTTTGGGGGATATGTTTTCAATCTGTTTATGTTCTGTAATATTAAATATAGTTATGATAATGCGGTAAAATTCATCTTCAACATTTTTTAATGGTGTTAAACTTATTAACCACCAATTTTCTATCTCTGATAAGTTAATATGGTTTTTATATTGGATGGTTTCTCCACTTTCAAGACATTCACTGATTTTTTCATATAAATGATGTTGAACTTCAAATAGATCAACAGGGGCAAAATCAGATAAATTTTCACCGATCCCTCCACTTTTTTTGATTCCGGTGGCACGTTCAAAGGCATCATTGTAACTGGATATAATGTAATTTCCATCTCTAGCAATGTCTAAAACTAGAATCGGCAATTGTGAATCATGATAAATGCTCTTTAAGAAGATTTCGGTTTCATGCAATTTATTAGTTATAGTTCTAAAACGGTGTTTATACTCCTTTGAAGTAACTTCCATGTTGTGTTTGTAAAGTGCCAGCTGGATGGTGACTTTCAATTCAGTGTTACTAACTGGTTTTAACAGGTAACCGCAGGGCTCAGTAACCAATGTTTTTTTGATTATTGGTTCATCAAAAGGGGTGATTATGTAAACTATGGGGATATCCATTTTTGCAATGGTTTTTACACCATCAAATTTTCCATGTAATATAATATCCATCAAAATAAGATCAGGATTCAGTTCATGAGATTTTTTTAGGGCATTTTCAACAGAAGAGGTGGTATAAATGGTATCATGCCCAATAGAATGAATCATGTTCTTCAAGTGTTGTACATCACAACCTTTGTCTCCAATAATAAGAATTTTGGCCAGTTTTAGCCCCCCCTAGTTAACCAAATCAGTGTTAACCATATGGACATAATAGTCATGTGGGTGTATAGTAATATTTTTATCTTGCAATAATATATAAATTGTTATTAAAAGTAAATATTGTTTTCCAAATTTCAGGATTATTTCTATTTTTTGTAGGCATTTAAATTTCAAAAAATTAGGATGATTCGACACTGTCTGTTTTTCTAGTGATGTAGTTTTTTTCCAAAAATGAGAATTTTAAAGTTTTTGTGTTTTTGATTAGTCTTATAAAAGTTTTTAGT
>NZ_JAGGKL010000012.1:0-32500 GCF_017873625.1 Methanobacterium petrolearium
CGTGCAGAGAACCTACACCCAAACCGTACTAAACATAGTAAAAGAAGACCTCAGTTCAAGTAGAATGCTCTAGTAAAGATAATATCCCCATAACCAATTCACCAACCCCATATATTAAAATACATGGATTAAATCAGGCAAAATTTCACAAAATCAATACCACCACCATAATAAGAGATTATTAAAATTATAAAACAATATTTACCAATTTAAAAATGGATATTTATCATAATCGTTTTATAGTATCCATTGGAGGTTTTTTGTGTGATTTCACTGGTTAACTCCCCTGAATACGCAAAACACCAACTTGAAACCCATCCTGAAAATCAGGGGCGACTTGAAGTTCTAATAGATTCACTCCAAAAAGGGGGCCTACTGGATAAACTGGATGTTCACCAACCATTCCTACCGAATGATGAAGATCTCCTGCTTGTGCACACAAAAGAACATCTCAATCATTTAAAATCATTCACTGAGAGTGGAGGTGGTTATCTTGACTATGACACCTACGCCTCTCCCCATAGCTACGAAATTGCAAAATTAGCTGCTGGAGGAGCCATTAGAGCCTCAGAACTCACGTTGGGACAAAGTGATTTTGCATATTCACTGGCACGTCCCCCTGGACACCATGCCACCCCATACCGGGCAATGGGTTTCTGTTTAATCAACAACCTTGCTGTGGCTCTAAAGTATATTAGAAAAAAACATGGAATCAGAAAATTTTTAATATTCGATTTTGACGCCCATTACGGTAATGGAACAGCAGAAATATTTTACCATGACCCCCACGTCCTTTACATATCAATACACCAGGATCCCCGGACTATTTTCCCAGGGAAAGGATTTATTAGAGAAACTGGCAGTGGCGCAGGAGAGGGTTTTAATTTGAACATACCTATGCCCCCTGGTTCAAGAACCTCAGACTACATCTATATACTTGAAAAGATCTTAAAACCAGTTTGCAGCCAGTTTAAGGCAGATTTCTATTATTTAGATGTTGGTTTTGACGGGCACCAGGAAGATCCCCTCTCCAGCCTCAGTTTAGATGATGATTTTTATTCATGGGCTGCCGGTTACATGCAAAAAATAAGTCCAACAATGACCCTTATTCTGGAGGGTGGTTACAGTCAGCGTGGTATGGCCCAGTCCAACCTTAAAATGATAAAAGTATTGATGGACAAAAATCTCAATGAAAAAGCGTTTCAACCTCATGGGAAATCTATAGTAAAAGATGAAACAAAAAAAATATTCAAAGAAATTCAGGATACATTTTCACCATTTTTTATAATTTAACCTACCAAATATAAATGTAGAGCCACAAATTAAGGGAAAATAGACAAAATAACACTTGAGGAGATCATATGAATAAAATCCGGTACCATCAGGCGCAATCCCTTCTGAAAAAAGCAGGTAAATCAACAAAAAGTACTGAAAAACTTAAAACACCACAGGAAGGTAAAATTGATTCATCTATCTATGGAGAAATTTTAAAAGAGATTATTAAAACAGAGGAATTCATTTACTCCAGCCGTCCCACCCATACCTTAGATCAGGAAGATGCAGAAGAATTTTGCAATCATTTGATTGATGTTAGAAATAAAATTGATTTGATTTTGGTAGAATTTGGCGTTTTAGAGAAAGAAGATGTGGGAGAAGAAGTTAAAAGTCTCTCTCGAGAATTCGTATTTCTCACCAGTAAAAGTAACTTCAAAAAACTGTTAACCCGTTGGGGGGTGGAACCTCAAAGAATAGTTGTGGCCGGAGTGCCATTAAAAGCAGAAGATATGCGCATATTAAACCCCAAGATTCCTGAAAGTGCCCTTGAACCAATCAAAAAGAAGATATCCCATGTGAAAAATGATATAGAAAGAAAAATGGGAGAATTAAATACTGAGAAAATTGTGGTAGTGGTTGAAAAGGACAAATCAGGGAAAATTCTGGCTAAACGTGCCCAAGATATTTACGGAGCATGTTCAATTGATAAAGATAGTTTAAAAGACATGGATATCCTTGAATTCAAAGAAAACCTTAAAAATTTAGCATAATTATCAACTGCCCTCCTAGGGCAGTACTCCCCTCATGAAAAATATGGAAATCCAAATGAAAAATTTAAAAATGCAACATCACCACCATATTAATACAACTCTTTTTATATTCCCTCATCTAAATGACAAAATAGAATAGTTAACATAGTAAAAAAAAATTTCTCATTTATTGAACTCCGGGGTGAAAAAGTTGGAAACACCGTGTTTACCTGATACTCAGGAAAAGTCACCTACTATCCCTGTACACCTTACTAGAGTAGGGGTTAAAGGGGTTAAAAAGCTCTTAAAGATAGAACGAGATAACAAAAGACCCATTGTTCTTTTACCCACCTTCGATGCTTATGTGGATTTGCCCAGCACACAGAGGGGAATCCACATGTCACGCAATCCTGAAGCCATAAGTGACGTCTTAGAAGAAGCTGTTGAAAGAAATGCTGTTGAAATCGAGTCACTATGTGCTGAAATCGTCAGTTTACTCCTTGAAAAACACAAATATGCCAAGCGAGCCGAAGTAAGTATGAAAAGTGACTTCATGATCATGAAAAAGTCACCAGTAACCAAGCACAAAACCCAAGAAATGACCAAGATCATGGCAGATGCCATTGGCTACCGAACTGACGAAGGCGTGGTTATCAGAAAGATGATCGGAGCAGAAGTAATAGGGATGACTGTGTGCCCCTGTGCCCAGGAAACTGTTAAAGAAAGTTCCAAACAAAAGCTCCTGGAATTTCTGGATGAAGAAACCACTGAAAAAGTTTTAGAAACTGTTACATTCGCATCCCACAACCAACGAGGCAGGGGAAGTATCATGATAGAAGTACCAGCCCAGCAGATAATCAGGGGAGAAAACATCATCAAGATCATTGAAGACTCCATGAGTTCATCAGTTTGTGAACTCTTGAAACGTACTGATGAACACGCAGTTGTGGTTCACGCCCACCAGCACCCCATGTTTGTGGAGGACTGTGTGCGGAACATGATACAAAAGATCGTGCAGGATTTCTCTCACCTGCCAGATGATACTCTGATTACTGTCCAGCAGGTTAACGAGGAAAGTATTCACCGTCACAATGCATTCGCAGAAAAAGTAGCCACCATGGGTGAACTGAAAGCAGAAATAATCAATGGTCTGGAGGAAACTAATTGAAGACACGTAAAATCGCCGGGGAAATCATGGGGCAATTAGAAGCCTTTGAAGGATCCAAAGCAGCAATGGACACCACTCAATTACTGATAGTCAGGGGAAGATCGCGCCAAAGAATAAAACCAGAAGAGCTTGGTCCTACCATCTCCCAGATTTTTAAAACACTAGATGCCAAACAACTGGATATGTACTCTGATGAAACTGCTGACGTAATCACCATCATGGATGAACAGATCCGTTCCCAGGTGAACATCCAAGGAGAAACCGATATATATGGAATATATCGCCTTAAAGAATCTTTTGAAAATATGAACTGCCATGCAGATTATGGAATGGGCGTTTTGGATGATGTTGCTGTTTTTATAGTTCTATGGAAAGATAAAAGCGGTGTGGGACCAATGTTTGTTGAACTGGTGGTTTCTGCCTTGGAAGCATGAAAAACTTCCCACAACTAAAAAAATATGCAATTTACTATACTTTTTTATAAAAAAAATAATATCGAACGATATTCAGTTAAAATATCAAATAAAATTCAATTAAATGGAACTTGAGATAACTAAAGGATAAAAAATGTTATCTAAAGAGGAACTGATTTCCCTACTGGGAGTGCAGGGAAAAGATGTTTTACAATTGATGAAAGAGGCAAATTCACTCCGGGAAAACAACAACATAACCTTTTCTAAAAATGTTTTCCTGCCTTTAACCAACATATGTCGAAATGATTGTGGATACTGCACCTTTCGCAGGGATCCTGAAGCTCCTGATGCCACCCTCATCATGCACCCCCAAGAAGTTATGGACATTATCCGCAAGGCAGATGATTTTGGTTGCAGAGAAGCTCTTTTCACCTTCGGAGAACAGGCCGATTCAACTCCCCAGGTCAAAGATGCCTTGGAAAAGATTGGTTTTGAGGGAATGCTGGAATACCTCTATCATCTGTGCGAGAGAACCCTTGATGAGACTGATTTGCTGCCACACAGCAATCCTGGTATACTTCAAAAAAATGAGCTTAAAATGTTAAAGGAAGTTAACGCCTCCATGGGTCTGATGCTGGAGACTACCAGTCAACGATTGATGGAAGGTCCAGCTCACCAGAATAGCCCTGGAAAAGATCCCAAATTAAGAATTAAAACCATTGAAAATGCGGGGAAATTAAAAATACCCTTCACAACTGGACTTCTTATTGGTATTGGGGAGAGTGTAGATGAGAGGGCAGATTCACTCCTCCAGATAAGGAGAATTCAGGACAAATATCATCATATCCAGGAGATCATTATTCAGAATTTCAAACCAAAACCTGGTATTGTAATGGCTGATTATCCTGAACCATCACTTTTAGATATGATTCGCACAGTTGCAGTTACCAAAATGCTTTTTCCAGAATGTGGAGTGCAGGTCCCCCCTAACCTTAACCACAACACAGCACAAATCTTTTTACTGGCTGGTGCAGATGATTGGGGAGGTGTTTCTCCCTTGACAAAGGATTATGTAAATCCAGAATCCCCCTGGCCAGAGATGGATGAGCTTAAACTCCTTACCGAAGAAATGGGATTCCAGTTAAAAGAAAGATTACCGGTATATGAAAAATATTTAAAAGAAGACTTTTTAAGCCATACTATACTGGAAAAAATATCCTAAAACAAACTTATAACCAAAATTATTTTATAATTTGACTTATTTTAAATATAACTTATTTTAAATTTGAATTTCACCTGAATTTAATGTTAAAACACATGAAACTGAATGTTAAACCATGATTACTGCTTAATATTTAAATACCATTACAACAGATGGTTAAAACCGGATAAGTAAATATTGGAAGATTTTTTTATAATTCCCTCAGGATCTATCTGGGAATGCGATCCTAAATGTGGTTCCTCCCTTAGTCTCATGTTCCAGATTACCCTTAAGCTGTATAGTTAAAGTCTGGACAATTTGAAGTCCCAATGAATCAGTGCTCCTTATATCAACATCTTCAGGTATTCCCACACCATTATCAGATACTACAAGTAAATAATTTTCTCCATCTTCTGAAAGATTAATTATAACTTCACCGCTTTTTTTGCCGGGAAATGCATGTTTAAAGCAGTTGGAAAGTAATTCATTCACAATGAGTCCCATGGATATGGCAGTGTCGATTTCTAGATTTACCTCTTCACAGTCTAAAATAACATTGATATCATTACTTTTTTCATGATAAAAACCTAAAAGCATGGCTACCAAACTTTTCAGATACTCTGCAAAGTCAATATGAGCTAAATCCTTAGATTGGTACAGTTTTTCATGGATCAAAGCCATAGACCTGATACGATTTTTACTTTCCTGAAACATTTTCAGGATTTCCGGTTCCTGGGTGTACTCAGACTGCAAACTCATGAGACTGGAGATGATCTGCAGATTATTTTTCACCCTATGATGAATCTCCCTTAAAAGAACCTCTTTTTCATCTAATGATGCCTTTATCAAATTTTCAGCAGCAATCATGTCATTTATGTCAGCAAAAGTAGCCATAATGCCCTGAATATCTCCCTCTACATTTAAAAGGGGAGCTGTGGCCATCATAGTGTATATGATCTTATTATCCTTTCTAGCACATTCCAGTTCAACATCAGATTTCGATTCACCCAAAAGTGCACTGTTAATGGCTTTTTGACATTTTTCCACATTATTTTCGTTTATAAAAGGCAAAGTTTCACTTAAAACTTCGTCTTTCCCCCAGCCAAAGATGTTTTCGGCTGCCGGGTTCCATAAAGATTTTACTCTACCATCAGGGCACAAATCAACAATAGCAAAAGGGGAAGCATTTATTATTGTTTCCAAATAAGTATTTACATCATATAAACGTTCACGACTCTCAATCAAAGCCCTTTCATCATTTTTACGTCGAGTGATGTTCCTGAATATTAGTTGAATGGCAAATACCTTTCCTTCCTTCATTATAGGAGCATGGTGCAGTTCAAAATATCTGATGCCCCTATCCCTATCCACTTTAATTTCTATTGGAGTTGTTTTGTCACCTGCCAGAAAACCATGCATAAAATCTTCATCAAATACAGAATCATTCATCATTGACTTAAAAACATTATTAATATCCTTTCCGATGAAATCATCCTTTAAAAAACCACTATCTTCCTCTAAACGCTGATTTATATCCTGTACTTTGCCATCGAGATCTAAGACCACCACATAATCTAATGATAGATCAAAAAGTGTTTTGTACTTCTCTTCACTTTTTGCTAATTCATCCTGGGCCCTTTTCTTCTCCAGATATTCTTCTGCCTCGTTAAGAGCTCTTTTAACTGAATGTCCTAATTTTGAAAGATTATGTTTGAGAACATAATCAGTAGCTCCTTTTTTAAGCATTTCCACCGCAAATTCTTCTCCCATCTGCCCACTGACAAAGATAAATGGAGTTTGTGGAGAAACTTCTTGAGATATGTTCATTGCTGAAATACCATCAAAATGAGGAAGGGAATGATCAGCCAAAATAACATCTGGTTGGAATTTTTTTAGCTCTCTTCGATATTCGTTTTCTTCTTCCACACGACGAGAAATAAAATTTATGCCATCCCTTTTAAGTTCAGCTTCCATTAACTCCACATCTAAAGGAACATCCTCTAAAATTAAAATTCTAATAGAATCTCCCATATGTTCTCCCCACCACGCGTTATTCTCCCCATAATCTAATAAATTTACATGATAAAACTTTAAATATCATACAAACCATTATGGTGGCTTGTTTATCAACATCCAATATAATCCCAGAGTAGAAACTGCGTTAATGAAGTTGTCAAATTCAACTGGTTTACCCACATAGCTGTTCACACCCAACTTGTAGCTTTCCACAACATCCTGATCCTCTTTTGATGATGTGAGAATCACAACCGGTATTCTGCAAGTGTTTTCATTTGACTTTATATTCTTTAAAACTTCAAACCCATCTACTTTAGGCATGCGCAGATCCAGCAGTATCAATCTAGGCAATTCTTCAGGATTCCTCTCAGCAAACTGACCTTTTGCATGGATAAAATCCAGTGCTTCTTCCCCATCTTTAACCCAAACCAACTTATTAGCCAAATTATTTCTTTTTAGAGCTCTCATGGTTAATTCAGCATCGGTAGGATTATCTTCTACCAGCAAAATTTCTAATTCATCGAGATCCACAACCGCCACCTCCTTTTGTCTAAATAAAGTGACGAATCACGGAAAATGATCATCTACTCTATTGATTAAAGGAATTTGAAAACTATAGTAACTATTAAATATCCAGTCTAATAATTTTTTGGGAACCTCCCCCTAAAATGAACAACTCATCCATTATCTTATATTTAAGAATTGCCCTGGTTTAAAAAAATTTAACCATTAAATTGTAAAATTTCATGTTTTACAAAAAGTAAATCACTTAAATCTTATTTACTGGATTTAAACTTCAAAAAATCCAGTTTAATTCTGTAACTTGAAATCTATAAATCGGATTTAACTCTTTGTTAACTAACCCTCCTGTATTGGAATTTTGATGATGAATTCAGCCCCCTTATCAGATTTAAATTCCATAAAACCTTCAGATTGTTTTACAAAAGTCCTGACCAGTTGTAAGCCAAACGAATCTTCTGTTTTCACTGATATTTGAGGAGGGATTCCGATACCATTATCAGAAACCTTAATAATTAAATCATCATGAACACGATCCACTTCCACCTTAATTTTTCCTACGCGTTCATCAGTAAATGCATGTTTTAAAGAATTGATGACCAGTTCAGTTATTATCAAACCAGATAGCACTGTTTTTTCCATATCTAAAGAAATTTCGTTGGTTTCTGTCTTGATATCCACATTTTTTGCTCCGTGGGAACGTGAAATATCATCAAGGATATTTTCAAGGTATTGACCTAAATCCACTGTTTCCAGGTTTTCAGATTGGTATAACTTCTCATGAACCATTCCAAAGGATCGAAGGTAACTACGGCCATCTTCCAATTTTTTAACCATCTGATCAGTCACATACTCAGAATGGAGCCTATTAAGAGTGGATATCATCTGCATATTGGTTTTAACTCCATCATAAACGTTTTTAAGAGTTTTTTCTCTATTTTCAAGAGATTCCTGAATACTGTGTTCTTCTTGTTTAAGTTCTGATATTTCATTCTGAAAATCAGTTTGAATCGTGGAAAGGTTTGCTTCCTTTTTTGTGATTTCTTTTTCAAGATTACTGATTTGAGATAACGCTGCATTGGTTTTGGCACGTTGTTCTTCCAGATCAAGAGATGTTTTCTCCAGATTTTTTTCAGTTTTTTTATGGGCACTGATTTCTACATGTAAAGCCCTACTTGAATCAGCAGCTTCAATGGTTTTGCTTTCAAGATCTTTTTGGGCAAGTTTCAAACTATCTTTAAACGTTTTTTCTTTTTCTTTAAAAGAGTCCAGCTCTTTAACATGACCATTTATGGTTTCTGAAAGTTTTTGTGTTTCTTCGCCATATTTTTTAACCATGTCCGCGTTTAATTTTTCCATGGAACTTATTTTCTGTTTGTGTTCTGTTTTTTCCAGTTCAAACGATTCTTTAAGAACATTTAATTTGTTACTTTTCTCTTTTACCAAAAATTGGAGTTTTTCTATATTTTTCTGAAGTTCTTCCATGGCCTCATGGTGTAGGGTTATATCACGTCCTACTGACTGGTACTCTGAAATATTTCCATCTTCATCAAAGTTAGCTCGGGTAACCCATTGCCACCATCTAATGACTCCATCCGGTATTTTTATAGGACCTTCCAAAACTTTGATAGGGTTTTCTGCATCAAATGTCTTAAATTGAACCTTCATTCTTTCCATATCTTCATCTGGAAGTGAGAATAAATGATTAGATTCGCCATCAAAGCCAAAATAATGATAATATGTCTCATTAGCAAATGTTAACTCGAAATCTTTGTTGAAACGACATATTATCTCGCTTTGATCATTTACCACAGAACGATACAATGTTTCATTTCTTTTGAGCTCTTCTTCAGTTTGTTTAATCCCCGTAACATCATTTAAAATGATTGTTAGGCCTTCAAATGATTTATAAGGTTTGATTTCAACATGAGTAGGTATTCCATCCTTCGGGAGAATTTTTATCATGCTGTCGGTCTTGCCGGATTTTAGTGTTTCCAGGCACATGTGTTCCAATTCTCCATCCCAAAAAGATTTCATAGACTCCTGGAAGGATTTGCCAATCATATCCTCTGTTTCAACATCGAAAAAATTATTTGCCATGTCATTAGAGTATATGCATTTCAAATCATCGTTGAATGCTATCACTGCCTGATCTAAAGTGTTTAAAATCTTTAGATATCTTTCTTCATTACTCTTAAGAAAGGCTTCTAGTTTGCGATGAGGAGTGACATCCTGGAATTGAACTAAATATCCATTAACAACTTCGTCTATCTTTAGAGGAGTTATGAAAAGGCTTAAGTATATGGCTCCTTTGTTGATTTTTTTGTGAAATCCAAGTTCTGATAATTCTTCTTCATCAAATTCGCATTCAAATTTAACTTCTAAACCATTTTTTAGATTTTTTACTTCTTCAAGATTCAGTTTGAAATCTTCAAAAAGGTTAAATTTCTTTAATTGGTCGGCGTTTTCTGCACCAAATAGATGGAGGCAGGCTGGATTGGCATCCAAGAGTTTTCCGTCATGATCAAATATCTCTGTTGCCAACATGGATTGGTAATAAATGCCCCTGAATTTCTTTTCCCGTTCCATGAGGGATTTTTCATCCTTTACTTCCTGACTGATATCTTCAAATATCAGTTCAACCCCTAAAATTCCGTCTTCTTCATCTATAGTTGGAGCTATCTTATACTCCACATGAACATTCTTACCCCCTTTATCATGTAGAATAGACTTGGCTGTGATGGTTGTATTATCACTGATGATGCTTTTTATGTAACTTTTCAAATCTTTATCTTCTATTCCTTCAATGGGAAAAACTTCATTTAGTTCTTTATCCATGGCTTCATGCTGCATGAAACCGGTTAAATCAGATGCTAAACCATTTATATAAGTAATACATCCCTTGTGATCAATTAATATTACTCCAGAGTTCTTTAATTTATTATCAAGCCGTTTTCCAATAATTAACAATTTTTTTCCTAGTTTATGTTCAGATAATGCTGTTTGAATTTTACTCTGTAGTTCTCTTTCATCAAATGGTTTGATTAGGTATGCAGTGGGATTGGTGATTTCAGCTCTTTCACGGGTTTTAACATCGTCGTAAGCAGTTATATAAATGATAGGAATATCTCGAATTTGTTTTATTTCCTGAGCAGCATCTATTCCATCCCCTTTGCCTTTAAGCATTATGTCCATTAAAATTAGATCTGGTTCTATTTCTTTAGCCTTTTTAACAGCTTCTTTACGTGAAAAAGCAAATGATGGGACATCATATCCCCAATTTTTCAGTTTTCTCTGAATTTCCATCGCAGTGAGACCTTCATCTTCCACCACTAAAATTTTCATCGCCGCCATAGTCTCCCCACCTTACAGAACTTAAACAATATTGTTTGACGCTATCAACATATGTTTGAAGTATATTATATAGTTATTCATCATACCCCCACTTATCCTCATTAAAAATTGAATAATCGAGTAACAGAAAACAGTTTAACAAATTTTAAATGATTTAAACCAATATTTATCACTATAAACGCCACTAAATCAAAATTTTAATACCCTTAAAAAGTGAATCATCGAAATACGTGAGTTATCAATTACTAATTTAAAAACCTTGCTTTATAATAATCTAATTAGGTTAACTCCCCCAACTTAACACGATCATTTAATAATCAGGGCATCAACCACAACATGATAAACCCCGGGAGAATACTTCTTAATAACCCTCTGATTTAAAATATCCACATCAAATCCCTCTGCAGCCCTTTTAACCCTTTCTGAAGGCCTTATAAACTTCAGTTTATCCGGAACAGATTCATGATAATGAATTATGCCCTCACTTTTGAGAACCTCCATTGCCACATTAAGATACTCATCAGTATTTCCTATGTATCCCATTAAAACCCTATCTGCAACATTTCGCGGTGCAACATCTCTGCAATCCCCCAGAACAGGCTCAACCACATTCTGTACGTGATTTATCTCCACATTCTCTGATAGATAAGCATGAGCCACCGGATTTATCTCCACTGCATATATTTTACCAGGATTTCCATGCACTGCCATGGGTATGGTGAAATAACCAATACCACTGAAAAGATCAACAACAGTCTCACCCTCTTCAACCAGTTTTGCCATCCTCTTTCTTTCTGTGGTGTTTCCCTTTGACCACATTATCCTGGCAACATCCAGTTTAAAGAAACAGTGATTTTCCCGGTGAACCGTCTCTGTGCCATTACCTACAAGAACTTCCACATCAGGCTCCCTTTTAGGCCCCTTTATCCGACCAAGACGCACCACACGATTCACACCAGGAATTTTTAAAAGTTCCTGAGGATCATCTGTTCTATTGGTCTCTGCATTATCTTTCAAAACCAAAATGTCACCTATGACCTTGCCCTTCATAAGAGTATGATATAGAACTTTTCATTGGTATAATGTTAATGATCATATGATACTCCTGGACACCTAATGCTAAAATGGAATTACAGATTTTGAAGATACCTATAAAAACCATGAAACATCAATAGAAAACAAGTTAAAATTAGGAGAATTATTAATGGAAAAAGGTCTTTTGGAAATATTATCCGCATACCCAGGAACAAAATCAGATATTATCCCTATCCTGCAGGATATTCAAGCTAACTTCGGATATCTTCCTGAAGAAATGATGAAAGATGTATCCAACTTCACCAGAGTTCCGGAAAGTGAGATATATGGAGTTGCCACCTTCTACTCACAGTTCAGATTCACCCCCCGGGGAAAAAATCATATTCTTGTCTGCACTGGCACAGCATGCCATGTTAAAGGTGCAGATAATATTATAGATGGAATAAAACGGCATTTAGACATGCCAGATGAAGGTGTCACCCCGGATGGGGAATATTCCATGGAATCCGTGGGTTGCCTTGGTTGCTGTGCCCTTGCGCCCTGCGCCACTGTTAACGATGATATCAAATCCAACATAACCCTCAAAGATATAAAAAAGATTTTCCGCCGACGGAAATAGATAAAAAAAGGATAAATTATTTTTCTAAATCAATTACGGGTTAATCAAAATTTTTTTAAAGACAGATCAAACATTTTTTATTTATTTGAATCTGATTATGCCATGTAAACAAGTTCTTATTCTAGTAAAATTTTTAATTTGATAATCCCTTAAGAAGAATTGTTGATAAAAATTCAAGACACAAAACATAACTATCACCACAACTAAAAGTCAATTTAAACAATTTTAAATGGAGGGATGTATTTGGGTAAAGTAAACCGAGACGAAATTTTAGACATCCTCAATGAATATGATAAGGATGAAATAACTATAGCCACCCTTGGAAGTCACACCTCCCTGCACATATTAAAAGGAGCCAAAGATGAGGGATTCCGCACTGCAGTGGTCTGTGAAAAAGGTCGTGAAGTCCCCTACAAACGCTTCCAAGTAGCTGATGATTATATTATGGTGGATAAATTCAAAGACATTGTAAACGACGAAGTACAGGAAGAATTACGAGACATGAACAGTATCGTGATCCCCCACGGATCATTCGTGGCCTATGCCGGTCTGGACAGAGTCGAGGATGATTTCAACGTGCCAATGTTCGGTAATCGAGATATACTACGATGGGAAGCAGAAAGAGATTTAGAAAGGAAATTGATGGTTGAATCCGACATCAGAATTCCCCACAAATATAATGATCCTTCAGATATTGACCGAACAGTCATGGTAAAATTTCCTGGAGCAAGGGGAGGTCGTGGTTACTTTGTAGCCTCATCAACAGATGAATTCCACGAAAAAATAGATTCCATGCTCAAAAGAAACTGGATCAGTGAAGAAGACGTTGACCTGGCCCATATTGAAGAATATGTTTCTGGTTGTAACTACTGCATCCACTATTTCTACTCTGCCCTTAAAGATGAGGTGGAGGTTATGGGTATGGACAGTCGCTTTGAATCCAACATTGATGGACTGTGCAGAATCCCAGCCAAAGACCAGTTAGATATTGGAATGGACCCTTCCTATGTAATAACCGGTAACCATCCAGTAGTGATGAGAGAATCCCTACTTACCCAGGTCTTTGACATTGGAGACAACTTGGTGGAAGGTGCTAAGAAATTGGTGCCACCAGGCATGAACGGCCCATTCTGCCTGCAGACCCTGGTTAACGATGATGTAGAAGTTATTGTCTTTGAAATGAGCGCCCGTATAGATGGAGGAACCAACACTTTCATGCATACCTCTGCCTACAGCTATCTCCTCTTCGGAGAATTCATGAGCATGGGGCGCAGAATATCCCGTGAAATCAAAACGGGAATTTCTGAAGACAGTTTAGATGTTATTATAACCTGATTAGTTTTTTAAAAAAAGGTTTAATAACTCTCTAATATCTTCTTTTTTTAACATTCTTTTATCTGCGAAAATCAGTTCATAGCAACTGGAAATTCCACAGTGTCAACTACGACCAAAAAGGATGGATAATGAAAAGACTTATATAGGCCTGACATTAAAAAAAGGACACAAAAAGCTGGTAATTTAGTGAAATTTAACTAGCAATATTTATATACCATGAATTTTAAAGTAGCAACTAGAAAGCTAAGCTATTTTTTATTTATGTTTTTTTGAGGTGTATCTATGAATGATGAAAATCGACTTAAAGGCACTACAACTGTTGGTTTAACCTGTAAAGACGGAGTTGTTTTTGCCACCGAAAGAAGAGCCACCATGGGCAATCTCGTAGCCCACAAAGTAGCCGATAAGATCTTCAAAATTGATGATCATATTGGAACCACCATTGCTGGTGCTGTTTCTGATGCTCAGAGTTTGATGAAATACATCAGCGCCGAAGTGGCACTTTTCAGACTCCGAAATGGTAAAAGAATCAACGTAGAAGCCGCAGCCACCCTCACCTCCAACATATTACACTCATCCAGAGTTTATCCATTCTTAGTCCAGACCCTTCTGGGAGGAGTGGATGATAAAGGACCTGCACTTTACTCCCTGGATCCCACTGGAGGAGTAATTAAGGACATGATGATCGCAACCGGCTCTGGTTCACCCATGGCCTACGGTGTCCTAGAAGATCGTTACAGTGAGGATCTCTATGTGGAAGAAGGTGTTGATGTGGCCATAAGAGCCCTGAAAGCCGCCATGGAAAGAGATGCCTTTTCAGGCAATGGAATACGGGTGGCCACCATTACCGAGGAAGAAGGATTTAAAAAACTATCCGAGGAAGAAGTTGACAAAAAAATAAAAAAAATAAACTAATTTTTATATATTCATCGAATAATTATTTAAAAGCCCTTCACACGGGCTTTAACTGTTTTCTATTTTTCTAGAAGTGATGTTATGGGTTCAGAGATTCAAGAAATCAAAAATACAATAGTACAAAGATTGCCCAGCCGAGTACAAGTGGCCAAAGTAGAATTTGAAGGACCAGAAGTGGTTATTTACACCAAAAACCCTGAAATAATCACCGAAAATGGTGATCTCATCCGGGATCTGGCCAAAGACATAAGGAAGCGGATTATCATCCGTTCCCATAAGTCAGTGCTCACCGAGCCAGAGGAGTCCATCAACCGTATCCACAGCATAGTTCCTGAAGAGGCCAAGATCACAAATATATCATTTGATGATGTGACCTGTGAAGTCATAATCGAAGCCAGAAAACCAGGACTTGTGATTGGTAAATACGGGTCTACCTCTCGAGAAATTGTTAAACAAATAGGTTGGGCTCCTAAAATTCTACGGACGCCACCTATTTCTTCAGAGATAATTCAACGGGTCCGACGAACACTCCGCAAGAATAGTAAAGAGCGTAAGAAGATCCTGCAAGAGTTAGGAAATCGAATTCACCGTCCAGTATACACGGAGAATGAATGGGTTCGACTAACTGCCCTGGGTGGTTTTCGTGAAGTTGGACGATCCTCTCTATTTATGCAGACCTCAAACAGTAAGATACTCCTGGACTGTGGAGTTAACGTGGCAGGAACCGATGATAAAAGTTCATATCCCTATTTAAACGTCCCGGAATTTGTCTTAGACGACCTTGATGCAGTTATAATATCACATGCACACTTAGACCACTCCGGATTCTTACCATACCTTTATCATTATGGTTATGAGGGCCCAGTGTACTGTACTACACCCACCAGAGACCTTATGACCCTCTTACAACTAGATCACATTGATATAGCTCACCGAGAGGACAGTCCCCTGCCTTTCAATGTGAAACATGTTAAAAAAAGCATTAAACACACCATAACTCTGGACTATGGGGAAGTCACTGATATAGCTCCAGACATCCGTCTCACACTACACAACGCCGGCCATATTCTGGGTTCAGCCATCACTCATATGCACATTGGTGATGGGCAACACAACTTTGTATACACTGGTGACTTCAAATTTGAACGAAGCAGACTCCTGGAACCAGCAGTGTCAAAATTTCCACGCATAGAATCTTTGGTGATGGAAAGCACCTACGGTGGACATGAAGATGTGCAGCCCACCCGGAATGATGCCGAGAAAAAACTTGTAAAAACTATTTACAGCACCCTGGAACAGAAAGGGAAAGTATTGATCCCTGTTTTTGCAGTAGGAAGGGCACAGGAATTGATGATAGTCTTAGATGAATACATACGCCACGGCATCATTGACGAAGTTCCAGTCTACATCGATGGTATGATCTGGGAGGCCACCGCCATCCACACCGCCAGACCAGAGTACCTCAGCAAAGACCTTCGGGACCAGATATTCCATATGGGCCGCAACCCCTTCATTTCCGACGTTTTCCATAAAGTTAACGGTATTGATGAGCGTAGAGAGATTGTAGAAGGAGAACCATCCATCATACTCTCCACATCAGGTATGTTGACCGGTGGAAACTCAGTGGAATACTTCAAATGGTTATGTGAGGATGAGAGAAATTCACTGGTCTTTGTAGGATACCAGTCTGAAGGTTCACTGGGACGCAGACTACAGAAAGGTTGGAAAGAAATACCCCTCAAAGAAGAAGGGAAAACCAATGTTTACCATGTAAAAATGGGCATTAACACCATCGAAGGATTCAGTGGACACTCTGACCGCCGGCAACTCATGGATTACGTGCGCCGCATAAGTCCCAAACCCGAGAAGATCTTAATCTGCCACGGGGATAATTACAAAACCCTGGACCTGGCCAGCAGCATCTACAGAAGTTATAAAATAGAGACAAAAACTCCTATGAACCTGGAAACTGCCAGAATACAGTAACACCAGGTTCCAACCTTTTTTATTAATTTTTAACTAATTATTTTAGGGATTGAAAAAAACCAGGGCTGTGTTAAACTTCATGGCCTGTGTTTCTTCAGTTAAACCTCCATAGGGATTGAAAAAAACTAAGGTTGTATTAAAACCCAACACATTCAATTTAATCTTAACTTTTATTAGTTCCCATACCAAACCAATATAATAAGTTGACTTTTATCTTAGTATTTAGGTGATTTTTCATGGTAACCTATTCAGAATCAGGGGTAGACATCGACCTGGAAGAGGTCACAGTCTCTGCCCTAACTCAAAAACTAAAAGAAACCCTCCAGTACCAGGATGTTATAACCGAAAGCGGTCACTTCGCTGCCCTGGTCCGCCTGGGAAACCAAGGCCTGGCCATGAGCACCGATGGAGTGGGGAGCAAGATCCTGGTGGCGGAAATGATGGACAAGTACGACACCGTGGGGATTGACTGTGTGGCCATGGTGGTCAATGACTTGATCTGTGTGGGAGCACGTCCCCTGGCCATGGTAGACTACCTGGCCGTAGAAAAACCCGACCCAGAAGCAGCCAGTCAAATCGCAGAAGGACTTGCTGAAGGATGTCGTCAGGCAAACACCGCCATGATCGGAGGAGAAACAGCATCATTACCTGAAATTGTTCGGAATTTTGACCTGGCAGCCACTGGAATCGGCCTGGTTGATCTGGACAAAACTGTTGCCGGGGACAAAATCCAGGACAATGACGTTATAATAGGAATAGAAAGCAGTGGAATTCACAGTAATGGTTTGAGCCTGGCACGCCGGGTTTTCTTTGACAAAGCTGATCTTAGTGTGGATGATCCCCTTCCCACTGATGAGAAGATAACTGTGGGGGAAGCATTACTTTCACCCACCCGCATCTATGTAGAGGCCATCATGGAATTACTGGAAGAAGTGGAAGTCCATGGCCTGGCCCACATAACTGGAGGAGGATTCACCAATCTTAAAAGGCTTAAAAAGGGATTCAGTTACCATATAAATGATTTGCCCACACTGCCACCCATATTTGAATTCATAGCATCTCAGGAAGTGGGTATTGAGGAGATGTACCGGGTTTTCAACATGGGTGTTGGGTTTACAGTCATATTAAGTGAGGATAAAGCTTCTGATGCTCTTAAGATCATCAATAAACATCATCCTGCTCAGGTAATTGGCAGGGTTTCAGATGACTCCCAGGGGAAGGTTGAAGTTAATACTTTCCAGGGAAAATGGATTGAACTTTAAGATAATTGATTTATACGGAATTTTGTTAAATAAGGAAGGTGAAATATTTATGAACATTACAGCAGCACAGGAATTATCCCTGATCATGGACATGCTAACCCAGCTGGGTGTGCCAGATAAAGACGCATCCATAGTTGCCGAAGTCACATTAGACGCTGATTTGAAAGGTTTTTCATCCCACGGTCTGGGAAGGTTTCCCCAATATATTAAAGGAATGGCGGCGGGTAATATAAAGCCTAAAAGTGAGATAACTGTTGAAAAGGATAACCCAGCCACCGCCCTTATCAATGGTAACCATGGATTTGGACATGTAGTTACCTACCGGGCCATGGAAATGGCCATGGAAAAAGCCCAAAAAACTGGTATTGGTATGATTGGTGTTCACAACTCCAACCACTTCGGAGTGGCTGGTTACTACTCAGACATGGCCATAATGGAGGACCTTGTAGGCATAGTCATTGCCAACACCGAACCTGCAGTGGCCCCCATAGGTGGGAAAGAACCCATCCTGGGAACCAATCCCCTGGCAATTGGCATACCTTCTGGCAGCCACTATGTGTCTGTGGATATGGCCACCTCTGCATCAGCCCGTGGTAAACTCCTGGAAGCTAAAAGACGTGGAGAATTGATACCTGAAAACGTGGCACTGGATGCTGAGGGAAACCCAACCATAGACCCCTGCGAAGCACTTAAAGGTTCCATACTACCCTTTGGTGCTCATAAAGGATATGCTCTGGCATTCATGATTGAGATAATGGCAGGACCCATGGTGCGTGCGTCTTATGGTAAGGCTGTTACTGGAACAGCCAACCCTGAGGTTGCATGTACCAAAGGAGACCTTATCGCTGCTATAGATCCATCCAAGTTTGTGGATATGGATGATTTTAAAAGCGAGGTTGATGATTTCATAGGCGAGGTTAAAGCCACACCCAACGTGTTCATTCCTGGAGATATGGAGGTCAGGAATGTGAAACGTCATCAGGAAGAAGGTATACCCCTAGATGAGAATCTGGCAATACAGCTTAGGGAAATCACATCAAAATTAGGTATAGATGCATCTGATATTATCGGTAAATAATCTAAGAACAGATTCAGCCATTATACTGGGTGAATAAAATAATATGAGAATTGTTGAAGTTGATAATGGAATAAAGTCTTATAATGGGATTAACCGTTCATGGATATTAGTCAGGCAATTTTTGATGGTTTGCTGCAAATGAACTGGATTTTAGGTGTAGACCAATATTATATCCTGTTAGAAAATATAATTACTTAAACTATTCCTTTTTTTGATTAGTTTTGTATAGAACTTATTCACCCATCTTTACTCTTTTTACCTAATTAAAATCTCCAAAAAGTTATTCATTCTTATCAAATCAGATTATGTCTTTATATTTTCCAAAAATACCCTCATCTGAACCAGAACGTACTAATTCCTGGAGTAACCCCATATCAGATATCACCCAATCCACATACTGATCTAAATCTTTCCGAACATATGATGTTTCATTCAAATGAGAAGAATCCAAATAAGTTTTACTAGGTTTAACATCATTTTCTACCGATCTTGCCAAGTCATCCATAATCGATGTCAATGGTTGATTATCAATGGGAACATTTTTTACCAGTTTTTTCTCTTGTAATGCACCTAATACCGATATATCAGCAAATAACTTGTGATTAACAGCTATCATACTCTCATAGGCGTGTATATCATTACTTATGTCAGTGAAAAAATCCTGAAGCTTTCCAATAGCAGCTTCTAAATTATTTTCCTGTAATAAATAGTTGTTAAATTGTTGAACCGCTTTTTGGTGGTTGTAATTTTCCGGAGGTACTATTACAGTTTTCATGTACTCCTGATTAGCTTTGATGGTACTTGCAAGTAGACCCGGCAGATCCATGGTAACCCGGCTTGGCAAAATAACGTAAGCACAGATGATGGCTATTATGGCCCCTAAAGTTATATCGATTATCCTGGCCAGGGAGTTTTCAAATACTGTTCCAGTGGGCCAGATCAATACCGTGAATACGGTAAGGGCCATTACTGAAGGTCCAACGTAGTTGGGTAACCATGCCAGTGCTAAGAAAATCATGATAAGGGCAAATATCAACAGTATCTGATGTGGGAAGAAAAACGCCAGGATAATGGCTATGATGATAGCCAGTAAATTATACAAAACCCTCACCACCATACTATTGATTGTGCTGGTTACATCTGGCCTTATTACAATCAAAATACCCATGGTCACCCAGATAACATCCCGGCCATGAGTAAGATGAACTAATAAAAGACCTACAGTCATTGCCAGAGCAAAACGTACTGCATGTCGCATGTAAATATTTTTAAGATTGAAATTAGCCTTAAAAACATCTTTAAAGGATGTTTTAGATGTGGATATTTTTAACTTTTCTCCGGATATTTCATTTGACAAAAGTTCGGCAGATCTTTTAAGAATCTCCACCATCTGATAACCGACACCCAAAAAAGCATTGATATCTTTTTCACCAGAATTTACAGTTGTCTTCTTTAAACTTGAAATATCTTCATTTAAATTATCAAGATTAACCTCTTTTTTACCTTTAATTATTGCTTCACCTATCTCTAAACCTGTTTTATTTATAGTTTCCAGGTATTCTTTAAATTTACCCTGATATTCATCAGATATTCGAGAGTAGAGTAATTTACTGTACTCCCGAAAACCGGATAAATAGGTTCCGAATCTAAAAAGTTCATAGTCAGTGGAATCCAGTGGGACCCCTGAAAGTGCATGTAGGTTTGTTAATACAGCCTGTAAAGAACTTTGAGGAATAAACCCTACTGCCACCCTATTACGCAGATCCTGTTTCATTTTCCATAAACGTGGTATAAACAGGATTGAAGCAACTAAAAAGGCCAGTAAACAGTAATAAATATAGTCCATGGCGGTAGATTTATCATTGACCACTATCACCGCAATGAAGTACATGACGAATATTATGTAACCAAAAAATCCAATTGATTTCCCGAAGATATACAGAGAAATACAGGAAAAGGCCCAGATAACTGTGATTAATATGAAAAGCAGATCACTGCTTGATCCTAAAGAGACACTGGTAAAAGCTAACATTGCCATGATAAATCCAATAAAAGTCAGAGGAGCCACCTTTCTAACTGGGAGGTTAATATCTATTATCCTGGTTATCACGATGGTGACGAGGGCAACCACAGAAAAACCATTGTCCCAGCCTAAAAATCTAGCTATTAAAACAGCTAAAGCCATCAAAAGAAAGGATTTTACCGCCGTTGCCCACAATGGTTTACCAGTAGGTCTGATAAGTACCTTCAATCTTTCAAATTTGCTCTTCTTCTGTGGTTTGGTCACTATTAATCCCCCACCTAATTAGAATACTGATAATAATTTTTTTATTCCTTTGGTTATAAAATTAACGTGCAAATTTAGGTAGGATTGTAATATGGTTTCATCAAGTTTATTAGAATAGTTCAATAAAGATTTGATAGATAACAAAATTTCATAAAAGTGTTTAAAAATGGACAGTAGCAAAGCAGTCTATCAGGGACTTAAAAAGGCAGGGATCGATTTTGTGGTGAGCATGCCCTGTGTGAACCTGGGAAAACTCCTGGAGATGGTTGACTGTGACCCTGATATCATCCATGTTCCGGTGACCCGGGAAGAGGAGGGTTTTGGTATTGCAGCCGGGGCCTACATGGGGGGCAGGCGGCCGGCCATGCTAATGCAGAATTCTGGACTGGGAAACTCGGTGAATGTACTGGCATCCCTGTACAGCCTTTACAAGTTACCTATTCTTATGATTATGAGTCACCGGGGTACTGAAGGTGAACCTATATGTGCACAGGTACCCATGGGAGAAGCCACCCCTAAACTCCTGGATGCACTAGAAATCGCATACATCCATCCTCAAACTCCTGAGGAAGCCCTTAAAGTTATACCTGAGTCGTGGCTCCTGTCAGAGCTCGGGGGTGCGCCTCTGGGAATATTACTGGACATCAGTTTCTGGTAAATAGGATTAAACGTAACAGATAAAGATGGAATGAAAATCAATTAAAAAGGAATCAGAGAGGAGACATATATAATGGAAAAGATCAAAGCCCTGGAACAGATTGCAAACCAACTAGAAGAGGAACTGGTGATCTGTAACATTGGATTTCCCTCCAGGGAGCTTTATAGTGTGAAAGACTCCCCCACACATTTCTACATGCTGGGATCAATGGGAATGGCTTCCTCCATTGGCCTGGGACTGGCCATGTCCCAGGAAGAAAAAGGAAACGGAAAAAGAGAAGGAGAAGGAGGAAGAAAAGTGGTGGTCTTTGATGGTGATGGGTCCGTCCTGATGAACCTGGGCAGCCTGGTAACCATTGCCAACCAGAAACCCAAAAATTTCATCCTGGTGGTGCTGGATAACGAATGTTACGGCAGTACTGGCAGCCAGTGCACCTACGCATCCACAACTGACCTTAAAAAGGTGGCTGAAAGTGTGGGATTCCAGAACACATTCTTATTTGCAGAATCCGAAGATAAAATTGATTTTACACAAGTCCTGGAAACAGAAGGCCCAGTTTTTGTCCATGTCAAGGTCAAACCAGGCAATGCAGATGTTCCCATAATTCCCCTGGAGCCTGAAGAGATTAAGGAACGGTTTATGGGGGAAGTTCAGCGAGTATAAAAATTAAAATAAAATTATACAAGTTGAATTAAATAAAAAAGAGTGATTTATGCTTATTTATAATTATCATCATTTGTCACCCAATTATAAATATTAAAAAAGGATTTTTACTTCTCACACACTCTTAAACTCTTATTTTAAAGAACAAAACCAGATATAGTAAATGATATGTGGGTGATAAACTATGCAAGAGAAGAATATCTTCCAGGACATGAACAAAGAGGAAGCCGAGGAATATATCAAGGAATGTTTAGGCAATTTTTAGAAGGCACAGAAAAAGAGTAAATAGTGCAATTTTGGGGGTTCACCATGTTGATCCCTCAAAATTTAATTTAAAATTTAATAGGTCTCGTTTTTTCTAGTTTGAATAGTAATATTTACATGGTGTTTTTTATATTTAAAAAAAATATACTATAACAAGAAATTGATGGGGGTTTTTAGTTGGTTGAGTTGAATGATCTATCTTCTATTATAAAAGAACAAGTAAAGCATATTGAAACGGAAGAAGCTACAAAAACAGCATTGATTCTGCCTTTTCTTCAAGCATTAGGTTATAATATTTTTGATCCTACTGAAGTTATACCTGAGTTCATATCTGATGTGGGGGCCAAACAGCGTGAAAAAGTTGATTATGCTTTGATGGTTGATGGAAAACCTATGATTCTTATAGAATGCAAATCTCATGATGTTGATATTGATAAAATCGGTGTTGATCAACTTGTAAGATATTTCATACTAACCGAGGCTCGTTTTGGTGTTTTAACTAATGGAATCATTTACAAATTCTATACGGACAGCGAAAAAGCTAACGTTATGGATCCTAAACCATTCCTAGAAGTTGACATGCGAAAATTAACAGACGCAACCACCAAGGAACTTGAAAAATTCTCTAAAAATTCATTCAACGTTGACAAAATCTTAAACCGTGTAAACGAGTTAAAATACAATTTAGAGATTAAAAAAATCTTTGAAAACGACTTAGAATATCCTTCTGATGATTTTATCAGATACTTTGCAAGACAAGTTTATGGTGGAGTGATAACTGCAAATATTAAAAAACAATTCTCACCCATCGTGAAGAATGCTTTAAACCAATACATAAACGACCACACAAATGAACTACTAAAAACAACTTTAGATAGGCATTCTGATGAAAGTAAAGGTTTAGTGCCAGAGAAGGAAGAAAAAGAAAGTAGAATCATCACTACTGAAGAAGAAATAGAAGGCTTCTATATTGTCAGGGCCATACTATCTGAAATAATAGACATCGACAGAGTGGCAATGCGTGATAAAATCAGTTACTGTGGAATACTATTAGACGATAACAACCGCAAACCCATCTGCAGGTTTAATTTTAAAGAATATAATAAAATCGTCACAATACTTGATGATGACCGTAACGAAGAAAGAATCGCAATCAACTCTGTAGGGGAACTGTACGGTATTTCAGACAAATTAAAAGCCAGAGTGTTCTCCATGGAGCGGAAAAAATAAATCTTCAACAGTTTTTAATTTTTCCAACTCATACTTTCTTTTTAATAACCTTATGTTGGGTGGGGAATGTAATGAAGGAAAGAATAAGCGAATTAATTGAAGGAACTATTTTAATTTTAATTATAGTAGATATTGTTCTACTTACTTCTTTGTTTTTCGTTAATGTAAGCCCTCAAATTTACAACTTAATAGTTTATTTCGATTTAATTGTTGTTTTAATTTTAATTCCAGAATTTTTATATCGTTTATGGAAATCTCCAGACAAAAAACAGTTCCTCCGTGAAAATTGGACTGATATACTAGGGATGATTCCAGAAATTCTAGTAGGACCCATCAGCACAATCTTCAGATATTTCCGACTAATACGACTAGTAAAGATTTTTGGTCTTTTCAAGAAAGAAATTAGACAGTTTATTAATATTTTGCATAAAACAGGAATTGATCGAGGAATATTAATTGTTTTCCTAATATTAGTGGTAAGTGCTACATTGTTATTCTTTTTTGAATTTGGAATCAATGAAAATATAAACAGCTTTGACGACGCCTTCTGGTATTTGTTAGTGACAATAACAACAGTTGGTTATGGAGATATATATCCCATCACAATACAAGGCCGCGTGATTGGTTTTGTAATAATGGTCACTGGAATAGGTTTTGTAAGTTTTATAACAGCAGCAATTACTTCAAGATTTGTTAAAAGCACAGAACATAAAGAATTCAATGAAGTTAGTGAAAAATTAGATAAAATACAATCCGAATTAAATGAATTAAAAGAAATTATTAAAAAAATAAATAATTAAATGGTAATAATTCAAAAAAGTGAACTTAGCAAGAATATTGCCTTGTCATTTATTTATCCTAATGCATCAAACGATCCATATTTGAATACACCACTAAACTGGGTTCAAATCATGAAACATGTAATTCAGGTTCAAAATCTGACAAAAAGGTATGGGAAACTCACAGCAGTTGACCATATTAACTTTGAGGTTGAGAGAGGGGAGATATTCGGATTTTTGGGTCCTAACGGTGCTGGGAAAACCACCACCCTAAGGATGTTAACCGGTATCATTCAACCTGATGAAGGAGTAGCAAATATTTTAGGATTCAACATTCAAAAGGAACCTCTAAAAGCAAAACAGAATATAGGAGTGGTTCCTGAGACATCCAATGCTTATGTTGACCTTTCTGCCTGGCAAAATATGATGTTAATGTCCGAACTCTATGGAATCCCCAGAAAAAAGGCCGAAGAAAGGGCTAAAAGTCTTTTAGAAAGGTTAAATCTTTATCACCGCAAAGATGATAAGGTCAAGGGATTTTCCAAGGGCATGAAACAAAGACTGATCCTCTGCATGGCTCTGGTGAATGATCCCATCTTAGTCTTTCTGGATGAACCCACCTCTGGCCTTGATGTTGCCAGCAGACAGTTAATCCGGGAAATTCTTCAGAAATTTCCAGATCAGGGAAAAACAATCTTTTTAACCACACATAACATGAATGAAGCCAACCATCTCTGTGACAGAGTGGCCATCATCAACCAGGGCAAAATTGCAGCCATTGATCGTCCTGAAAAGCTTAAAAAGACTGTTAAGAAGCTGAAATCCGTTGAGGTGAGCTTTGACAGGACTGTAGATATTCAGAGTTTATCAGAGATATCCCACATCAAGGAACTGAAAAAAGAAGGAGATAAATTCATAGTATACACTGATAATGTCAACGGCCTGATTCATTCCCTCACCAATTTCGCGGGTTTAAATGGGTTGAAGATAGTGACTTTAAACACACGGGATCCTTCCCTGGAAGAAGTTTTCGTAGAACTAACAGGTGAGGCTTAAATGCAGATAAACCAATTTCTGGATCAGTTCAAACGTTCCCTGGGAGTTATGAAAAAAGATATCCGGATATACTATTTAAAGGGGCCAGTGGTTATATTCGGATTTTTAATGCCACTATTCCTGTTTTTAGCCTTTTTCATTGGTAGCAGAGATTTATCCATTGATTTTCTAATATCAGGTTTAATAACCATGACGGTATTTTTCACTGCCACTGCTGTTTCTCCGGTGATCGCACCCTGGGAAGCTCAGGTGCAAACCCTGGAAAGATTAATATCAGCCCCTATCTCCATCACAACACTCATTTTTGGTGACATGCTGGCATCTTTTATATTTGGAATTATAATCCCCATCTTACCCATTGCCATAAGTTTAGCCATGGGTGTGAATATAATCCAGCCCATCATCCTTTTATTAGGGATACTTCTGGCTACTGCCTGTTTTTCATCCTTTGGTTTGATATTATCTTCACCACCAGCTAATGCACCTTCCAATGTCATGATGATCTCATCCCTGGTCCGTTTTCCCCTGGTATTTCTCAGCGGTATATTCATACCCATAGAACAAATGCCATATTGGGGGAAGATAATAGCCTCATTTTTTCCTTTAACCTACCTCGCAGATCTAACCAGATATTCTATAAACGGGGCGAATTACTACCCAATTCAAGTAGATTTCGTAGTCATCATATTTTTTACGATTCTGTTCTTCTTTTTAGCAGTTCAACTGCATAAAAGAACAATATACAAAAGAATATAATTGATTTGACAATGTTTTGGTAATTGATTTGATAATGTTTCGGGTTTATTTTTTACCACTCTTCATAATGTACCAGTTCATCCAATTCTTTCCTACTTTTAGGTCCAAGTTCATCAGCAGGATATCCCAATGGTGTGAACAGTAATGGCTCCACATTTTCCGGTATTTTGAGAATCTCCTTGGCTGCTTCTGCATCGAAGGCTGCTATCCAGCAGGTTCCCAGTCCCAGATCAGCAGCTTGCATTATGAGGTGGTCCATGGCTATGGTGACATCCACATCCACATAGTTACGACCATCCCGACGCGTCCATGACTCCGACTTCACACTGCAGGCACAAATAACCAGTGGTGCCTCCGAAAACCAGTCCCCATGATAAATACGTTTCATTTGGTCTTTTTTCCCCTGGGTTTTCACTACTATTAAACGGAAGGGCTGTTTATTGGCTGCTGTGGGTGCCAGGCGTGCTGCCTCCAGCACTGCCTCCAGTTTTTCATCCTCAACTGGTCGGGACTGGTAGTTGCGTACACTGTATCGTTCCTGAATTAAATCCTTAAATTCCATCTTATAGCCTCCTAAATTGGTAAATATTCTACTTCATGAACATTTTATGATTATAATACCCGAATCATCATTTTGTAATTGAATGAGTATCCTATGGTCAATTCCCAAATTTACGTGCCACTTGTTTTAATTTTTCCCTGATAGATATGTGCTGTGAACATAATTCTTCACATAATCCACATTCCAAACAGTTCCCTGCTCTTTCTGTGTCCTTCAGCATGAAGTAGTACTGGTTTTTAACTTCTGTGTCATCCTCTAGCATTGCTGCCTGGTTCAGGTAACTTAAACTTTGGGGAATGTTAATCCCACTGGGGCAGGGCATACAGTAACCACATCTACTGCAATCTACCACCATCCTGCCCTGGTATACTTCCTTCACCTCTTCCATCAATTTTCTTTCCTTGGAAGTTAATGAATTGGGCAGCCCATCTTCTGCAGTTAGTAAATTCTCCCTGAGCTGTTCCATAGTGGTCATTCCACTTAACACCGTGCTGATCTCAGGTATATCCCATAGGTAACGCAGAGCCCATTCAGCTGGTTTCCTCTGGATTGGAGAACTATCCCATATCTCCTTCACCTCGGGTGGGATGTGTTCAGCCAGAACACCTCCTTTAAGGGGTTCCATAACTGCCACTCCCATGCCCTGGTCTGTAGCATATTGGAGACCTTCCTTACCTGCCTGGATATTCTCATCCAGGTAGTTGTACTGTATCATGCACATGTCCCACTGGTAGGAATCCACCACTTCCTTGAAAAAACCGATTTCATCGTGTGATGAGAATCCCACATATTTGATCCTTCCATCTGCCCGGGCCGAGTCCAAAAATTCGAAGATCCCCAGTATATCCAGATTAAACCAGTTTTTCTCCTTTACAGAGTGTAGAAGGTAGAAATCTATTTGATCGGTTTTTAAGCGTTTTAACTGTTCATCCAGGTATCTGTCCATGTCTCCCTCATCTTCCAGGAGCCAGGTGGGTAGTTTAGTGGATAAATAAACTTCATCACACCTATCGTTTTCTGTGAAATATTCTCCCAAGAATAGTTCACTGGCCCCTCCCTCAGCATTGCTAAGACCATGGTAGGGGTAAGCTGTGTCCACATAGTTTATTCCCTGATCCAAAGCATAATCCAGTAACTGTGTTGCTTTTTCAGTATCGATCCGGTCATAACTGCCTAAAGTTGGCAATCGCATGCATCCCATACCCAGTATGGATATTTTTTCCTGGATAGAACCCATATCACGGTAAAGCATTATAATAAAACCTCATTATCATATCCCCAGTAAAATAATAAAATGAAAAGTAGTTAACCCCTTCTTCTTCCAAACTCGTCATATAATTCGTCAAGTTCCACTCCTTTATACACAAGGAGCAGTAGGGTGTGGAATATGAGATCGACAGCTTCCGGTACCAGGTTTTCATCATTTTTAGAGGCGATGATGAATTCTGCGGCTTCTTCACCCACCTTTTCCAGGATCTTATCCTCTGCCTGTTTATCGTCATCCTGCATGAGGTGGGATGTGTAGGAATCAATGGGTGAATTTCGTCTTTCTTCTAAAACCTGGTAAACTTCTCTGATGATTTGGTCACTCATTTTTTAATCTCCTTATCCAGTTCCTTGTGCAGTGGACCTGTTATGGCTATAAGGGGGTGTTGTGCATCGTCGATGACCTCAATATCTTCAAATGAGAAAATACCCTCCTTATCAGCGGTTTTTTCCATTCCCAACTTGATATCCTGATCCAGAGTTATCACATATGAGTCAATTTCATCATAGCCTAATTTACGAGCAGCAACTGTCCGGTGATGACCATCCACTAATACAAAACGGTTCCCAGTCTTTACCACTATGGTGGGTTCTGCCAATCCTCTCTCCAGTTCGTAGGTACGACCCTGGAGTTCGTCAGCATAGACCTTGTTCTGGGTGGGTCTGAGTTTATTAATAGGCACTTTCTCATGAACCAACCTGGTCCTAATGTTATAAAGCTGTTCTAATGTTTTTTTAAAGTAACGAACCTTCATGGGAGTGGATCGTTCAATATGGGAGCGTACTATGTCTGTGTTAGTGATAATGCCCACCAGATTACCCTTTTCATCCATGACTGGTAATCGGGAGACTCCCATACGAAACATTACCCTGGAAGCATCATTAAGGGACATGGATTGGGCTGCCACCACCACATCAGTGGACATTATATCCTTAACCTCATGCACCCATGGTTTGAGCAGTAAATCAAAGGCAGTGATCATGCCTATAACTTCTCCATTGGTTTTAACTGGGAATCCATCGTGCCCAGTTTGTTTCATGAGCTGGATCACTTCTGCATTAGGGGTGTCTGGGGTGACAGTTATAACTTCCCGGGTCATGTAATCCTTAACCAGAGTGGATGTGGTCATCAGGAACCTCCTTTTTTAATATTTTTTTTCCAAATTAACATGTTATCGCATTCTATTTTAATTATACGATGATAGGGAATCATTGATCCATCAATCATTACCATGAATCCTCTTTCTAAACCCTGAATATCTGTTGCTGGGATGGTTTTAAGGTTTCCTTTAGGCCCTCGGTGTGAATAAGTGACTTGACATTTACTGATATCCTTCTCAGGGTGCCATGTTAACAAGTCCAGGATTCTCTTGGCCATAGGGTTCCCAAACCCCCATTAGCTTAATTTGATTTAAAATTTTTGTAGTTTATTTGTTTATTTTTGTGCCTTAAGTTCTTCCTGAACCATCTGATTGGTCCGGGTAGGGTCGGCTTTTCCACGGGTTATGCGCATCACTTGACCCACCAGAAAGTTTAAGGCCTTGGATTTACCTTCAAAATAATCAGAAACAGCAGCAGGGTTCTCCTGGATTGCTTGTTTCACTGCCACAAGTACGGTGTCATCTTCCACCACACCTACCAATCCCATTTCCTCAGCAATGAGACCTGGCATTTTAGAGTTGTTGGGTAGCTGTTCAATGATCCTCTGCCCTGCCTTGGTGGTTATCTTCTTATCCTGCAGCATCTTCAAGAGTTCCACCAGTTGAACTGTGGTTATTTCACTATCTTTATAGGTGAGTTTGTTATAGGAAAGTACTCTTTTGAGTTCATCCCGCATCCAAAGTGCAGCAAATTCAGGATCAACCTCTTTAGCAACTTCTTCAAAGGCATCGGCCAGTTCCAGTTCAGAGGTGATGACTTGAGCATGGTCTTTTTTGATGCCGTACTCTGTTGTGAACCGTTCTGTTTTAATATGGGCGGGTTCCGGCATTTTTTCACGGATAAACTCTACTTTTTCTTTTTCAGCGATCATTGGCGGTAAATCCGGGTCAGGTATGTACCTGTAGTCCTCTGCTTCCTCTTTAAGTCTCATAGGTACAGTTATCATCTGAGATTCGAGGAATGCGCGGGTTTCCTGTTTTATTTCAATACCTCTCTTCAGGAGGTTCTTTTGACGCACCAGTTCGAACTGTAATGCCTTGTAAGCCCCTTTAATAGAGTTCACATTCTTGATCTCAGCCCGTTTACCTCCTTCCAGGGAGATGTTCACATCGGCCCGCATGGTACCCTCACCACGGGCACTTCCACTGTATTCTAACACCCTGATAAGCTCACGTAAGAACCGACGGGCTTCCTCTGGTGAAGTCATGTCTGGTTCAGTTACGATCTCGATTAATGGTATTCCTGACCTATTAAAGTCAACTATGCCCATGTCTGGCTTGTATTGACCAGGATCTTCTTCCAGGTGCACCTCTCTGATACGAACACCATTTAAGTCCCCCTCGTATCCTATGGGGATTGAAGTTCTTTGATATCCTGAAGATAGATCTGGATAGTCGTAGTGTTTCCTCATGAAGTAGGTTACCTCTGGGCTGATCTTACATCCTAACATTAGGGCGATCATAACTGCCCCGTCCAGGGCTGCCTGGTTTGGGGGGTATGGTTTGGCTCCTGGCTGGTTTAAACAGACGTAACATATGTTGGTGTTGGGAGCTGCCTCCTGATAGTTAGTGTGACATGTGCAAAACAGTTTTGATTCTGTTTCTAGTTGAACGTGGATTTCTAATCCGCATTTCATTTTAATGATTATTCCTCCTAAAATAACGAGTGAAAAATTTAAACCTTATACTCTGTTTTATTATTAAGACAACTTGAGATATATCTTTTTAGGAATGGTTCCAGTCCACTTTTAGGACTTTCACCCTCCAGACAATCAAGATCTGTAAAGGTCCCCACAAGTTTCCTACCAGCCCATTGAACCTCTTCTTCTACTCTTCTGCCCTGCCTGGTTCCGAACATCTTGAATAATGGGAATTTGGTGATTCCATTAGCCCCGGCCAGGATTAATGGTCCAATATTGGCCAGGTTATCCACCCAGGTTCCAGTGATAATCTCTAACTTGGGAAACTGTATCCTGGTGGCTGCTACTGTGCCTGCATAATAGAGAGATGCTGGTTGGGGGGTATGTGCATAGGGTGTGTCTGGGTGAGGGTTGAGGGAGTAAAATATGACCCGATCTATTTCCAGATCTTCAATCATCTGAAAAAGATACTGAAGGTCTTCCGGTGTTTCTCCCAATCCTATGATAATGGTTATGGCTTTTTTAAATCCCAGATTCCCTGCTTCAGTGAGCATGCCGGTTATGTCTTCTAAGGGTTTGCTGGGGCATATCCTACGGTGAAGTTGTGGGTTGGCCACCTCCACTGCTCCGGTCACACCGATGACTTCTTCCCCATAGGCCTCCAGTTCACTGGTTATTCCCACATTGAGCCATACAGAGTTATCAGTTATCTGGTAGATGTCCTGGGCTATTTTTTTTATCTCAGAGGTGGTGAATGCACCGTATCCTCCCGATAAAAATTCTATGTTCCATCCCATACGGCGGACCATTTCTGCCTCGGCCAGGATGGATTCCACCCTGCGACGGGCTTTTTTAGGATCCCTGATGAGGGGCTTCTGGGAGGACATGTAACAGAAGCTGCAATCTCCCTTATCACACCACCATGACAGGAATATGGCCCTTTCCAGGGTGATATTATTGCCATGTTCTTTGAGGGTGGTCTGGTTGGCTTCCTTGAGAAGATCCAGGATTTCTTTGTTTTTTATTTTTTGGATGAGATTCATGTCAGTAATTCCTGATAAAATTACTTTAAATATAATTAAATGTTATTTAATACTAAAAATTGACTAAGATGATTTAAATGCCAATAAATGATAAAATATTGGAACTAATACAAGAAGCTTTTGATGATCTTGAAAATCCAGAAGTTCCTTTAAGCAGCGTTATAAGAAAAACTATTCGCATTGCTAATTTAATTAATGATGAAGAAGCTAA